>CAZQTQ010000011.1:653-23651 GCA_964596025.1 uncultured Rickettsiales bacterium | reverse complement strand
CCAGAGGCCTCCTCGGATGCGGGCACCAGCGAGTTTTGCACCATCGACCGGTGGTTGACGATTCTTCCGGGCCCCGCCGAGGGGAGCATCGTCGGACCCGGAGACGACGCCGCCGTGCTACCCAGCGGCGGGGCGCTCGCCGTTTCCGTCGACGCCTCGGTGGAAGGGGTTCACTTCCAACGCAGCTGGGCCACCGCCGAAGACATTGGATGGCGGGCCCTTTCGTCGGCGCTGAGCGACCTGGCCGCAGTCGGAGCCGAGCCATGCGGCTTCCTCCTGGCCCTGAGCTTGCCCGAGGGTGACTTCCAAGAACCCGCGTTTGTCGATGGCGTCGTCCGCGGCATAGGCGAGGCGGCACAGGAACTAGGCTCGGCCCCAATCCTCGGCGGGGACACCACCCGGTCGGCAGCCGGCCTCCACATCAGCATCACCGTCTTGGGGCGCACCGATCGCCAGCGGGGGCCGGTTCTTCGCTCGGGCGCTCGACTCGGCGACCTCGTTCAGATCAGCGGAGCGCTGGGCTGGGCCGCCTTGGGACTCCGCCAGCTCCAGAATGGGGAGAAGGGTCCTGAACGGGCCTTGGCTGCCTGGCGAAGACCCCGGGCACGCGTGGATCTCCTCGTATCACTGCGCCAAGCCCGCGCCGCAATCGACCTCAGCGACGGCCTCTTGGCCGACGCCGGACACCTCGCCTCCGCCTCTCAGCAGGGCCTAGTCTTCTCGGCAGAAGCGCTGGTGGACACGGACCTAGCCGCCGAGGTCGGCGAGGACGAAGCCTTCCGCTTGGCAGCGACCGGCGGCGAAGACTACGAACTCCTGGTCTGTGCGCCCGCCCCGCTGGCCGGATTTCATACTGTGGGTCGAGTCGTGGGCCGTCCTCGCGGTACCGAGCCCGCCCTTGCCTTCGACGACGGACGCGCCCTACCCGACGGCCAGCTCGGCTGGCAGCATGGAGGTGGGCGATGATCGCGCTAAGCGTCACGGCGCTTGCCGCAGGCCTCTTCAGCCCGGCCCTCTCCGCCGCTCTGACCACCCTCTTGCCCTACCTCGGCGTCCTGAGCCTCCTCCTCGCGGGGTCCGCCTTCTTTTCTGGCTCCGAAGCCGCCCTCTTCTCCCTGGACCGGTACACCCTCGACCAACTCCGAGGAGATGGGGAGCAGCCCAGCCGCACCAGCCGGCGGATCGAATCGCTCCTCTCCAACCCGCGCCGGCTGCTAGCGACCCTCCTCCTCGGTAATGAGTTCATCAACATCTGCATCTCAGCCGTCGGCATCCGCCTGGTCCTCGAGCTAAAGCAGCAAGGTCTGGACGTTCCCTGGTGGACCAACATCCTCGCCGTCACTCCTCTGCTCCTCGTCTTCGGCGAGATCGCACCCAAAGCGGTCGCAGTTCGGGCTGGTGCGGCGTGGTCAAAGCTAGTGGCCCTTCCCCTGGTCACCTTTGGCACCCTAGTTTCGCCCGCCCGCAACCTCCTTCAAGGCCTGGCTGACCTCTTCATCGGAGGCCTCGGAGGAACCCGCGATCCCCTGCCAGACGCCTTGCAGGAGGCCCAATTCCGGGCACTGGTCAACCTGAGCGAGCAGCAGGGAGTGCTGGGCTCGGACGAAGCCGAACTGATCCATCGGGTCTTCGAGCTGGGGGACACACCGGTCTCTCGCATCATGACGCCGCGATCGGATCTGGTCACCATCTCCCTCAATGCCCCCCTAGACGAGCTGATGGAGACGGCCCGTGGCTCCGGCTTCTCCCGTCTTCCGGTCTACCTGACCGACAGCGACAGCCCCCGAGGAGTGCTCCTGTCCAAGGACCTCATCCGCTTCAAGTGGAGGGATGCGGTCCCCAGCCACCGGGCCTTGGAAGAGTTCGTCACGCAACCCTACTTCGTACCGCCGAGCAAAGCCGCCGACGAGCTCTTGCGGGAGTTCCAGAAGACCCGCGGCCACATGGCCTTTGTCATTGACGAGTACGGCGGGCTGCAAGGCATTGTGACCATGCAGGACATTCTGGACGAGCTCTTCGAGCCACCGGCCCATCCGGGCGGACTTGGCGACAGTCCTCTCTCGCCGGTCATCGATCGCATCGGCGAGGGTGTGTTTCGGGTGCCGGCGCGCCTGGAGGTCTCGGAGTGGAACCGGCGGATGCATCCCGGCCTCCCCGAGGGCGACTCCTACACCACGGTGGCCGGCTACATCTTCCACCTCTTCGGGCGCTTGCCCGCCAAGGGTGAAGAGATCTGTAGCGGACTGTGGTCGTTTCAGGTCTCGGGCATCGACGGCACACGCCTGACACAAATCACCGCGGTGCGCCTCGACCCCCGACAGCAAGGGGGGGGAGAATGAGCCCCCTACTCGGTCTCATCATCATTCTCATCTGCGTCGCGCTGGAGGGCTTCTTCTCCGGCTCGGAGCTAGCGCTGGTCTCCGCCGACCGGGTCGCGATCCGGGCCCGCAAGGGACAAACCAATCGATCGGCCGAACTGCTGGCACGCTTCCTAGAGGACCCCGAGCGGATCCTTACCGCGACGCTGATTGGCACCAACCTCTGTGTCGTCACCTCGACGACGGTCTTCGCCCTCCTCCTCTCCGAAGTCGGCGACGTCGGCGGTACAGACCTGAGCCAGCACAGCGAGCTGTGGACCGTCCTCTTGCTCTCGCCCCTCCTCCTGTTTTTTGGCGAGCTCCTGCCGAAGTCCGTCTACCGCGTCCACGCCGACCGCATCGCGCCCGTCGTCATCTACCCCTTGACCTGGCTGTCGGTAGGGCTGTTCCCTCTGGTCTCCCTCATCCGATCGATCACCGTCGGTCTCTTGCGCCTGCTCGGCACCGAAGAACACGCTCACATGGGGGTCTCCCGAGACGAATTGCGTCTCCTTCTGCGGCACCGCCAGGGAGGAGAGATCGAGCAAGAGGAGCGGAAGATGATCAGCCGCATCTTCGACTTCCCAGAGATTACGGCCAAGGAGGTCATGTGCCCCCTGATCGACCTGGTGGCTATCGACGAAGGTCAGCTCCTGCGCGAGGCGGCGGAACTCTTCGTCGAGAGCGGCTTCTCCCGCTTGCCGGTATTCCACGGACGGGTCGACGACATCGTCGGAGTACTGAGCGCCAAGGACGTGCTGGTAGCCACCGACCTGGAGGTCCCGGTCTCCACCTTGAAGCGACCGGTGACCTACGCAGCTGAGGGACAGAAGGTCGAGATTTTGCTGACTGATCTGCAGAGCCGTGGGGAGGGCGTCGCCATCGTGGTCGACGAATATGGGGGCGCCGAGGGGATGGTGACCGTCGAAGACATTCTCGAGGAGATCGTGGGCGAGATTGAAGACGAGCACGATGAGCCCGTCCGGGACGTCCTGAGACGCGGCAAATTCGAGTACCTCGTCTCCGCCCGCACCGAGGTAGATCACCTTGAGGAGGTGCTCCCCCTCAGCCTGCCCGACGGCGACTACGAGACCTTGGGCGGTTTTCTGCTGGAGCAATTTGGACGCATTCCCGAGCTGGGAGACCGCTGCGAGAGTTCCAAAGCCGTCTTTACCGTGGTCAAGGCCAACGCCCGCGCTATCGAAGAGGTCCAGGTTGTCCTCCTCGATCCGCCCGAAGAAGAGGAAGAATAGGCCAACTCAAGGGCGCCCCAGTCGCGTTGACAGGCCCCACGACAGGACGGATACTCCCCCCTCCTCGCTGACGGAGACTCATGGGACGCGCGATCGGGATCGACCTCGGCACGACCAACTCGTGCGCCGCGGTGATCGAAAACAACCAGCCGACGATCATCATGTATCGGGGAGGCAGCTACACGATCCCATCGCTCTTCGCGGTAGACGACCAGGGCAAGACCTTCGTGGGCGAGGAAGCTCGTGAACGGGCCACCTTGGATCCCAAGGGCACGGTCTACGCCCCCAAACGGCTCGTCGGACGCAGCTTCCAGTCGCCGCAGCTCGACAAGATCCGCCGCCTGTTCACCTACGACATGGTCGAGGGCAGTGACGGCGAAGTCCTCATCACGGTCAAGGATCAGACCTTCGACCTCAAGGAGGTCTCGGCCCACATCCTCCGCAAGATCAAGGAAGTGGCCGAGAATTACCTCGGAGATGAGGTCGTCAACGCCGTCATCACGGTACCGGCCTACTTCAACGACAAGCAGCGGCAGGCGGTCCGCCAGGCCGGGAAGATGGCCGACCTCACGGTGCTGCGGGTGCTAAATGAGCCGACGGCGGCAGCGCTTGCCTATGGACTCGGCAAGAACCTCCGCCAGCGCCTCGCCGTCTACGACCTGGGCGGCGGGACCTTTGACATCTCCATCATCGAGGTACGGGACAAGGTCTTCGAGGTGGTGGCAACGGGCGGCGACACCCTCCTGGGGGGCATCGACTTCGACGACCTCATCATGGGCTGGATCATGGAGGACTTCCGCAAGGAAACCGGCATTGATCTGAGCGACGACCTCGTCGCATTGCAGCGCCTTCGGGAGTGCGCAGAGCGGGCGAAGATCACGCTGAGCTCGACCAACGAAACGAAAATTGAGGTGCCGTTCATCGCCAAGGGTCCCAAGAACATCTTGAGCCTCGAGACCTCCCTGTCGCGAGATCAACTGGAAGGCCTGCTGGGCGACCTCGTAACCCGCACCATCTCCACCTGCGAGAAGATCTTCACCGACGCAAAGCTCGGCCCTGCGGACATCGACGAGGTTCTGCTCGTCGGCGGCCAGAGCCGCATGCCGCTGGTCCAGGACAAGGTCCGTCAATACTTCGGGCGGGAGCCCTGCAAGGGGGTGCATCCGGACGAGGCGGTAGCAGTGGGCGCGTCAATCATGGCGCACAGCCTCACCCACGCCCTAGGCGAAAAGGTCACCTTGCTCGACGTCCTGCCGATGCCGATTGGCATCGCAAAGGTCGACAAGAGCTTCCTGCCGCTTTTCCCCCAGAACTGCCCCATCCCGCACGTTCGCAGGCTGACGCTCACCAACTCCAAAGACGGTCAAAAGACCATCATGCTGCGCGTCTACCAAGGCACGCAGAAGATGGCGGCGGACAACGAACTGCTGGGGACCTTCGTGTTCGCAGGCCTGCGAGTCATGCCGCGGGGCCAGGTCAAGGTCGAAGTGTGGCTGTCGGTGGATAGTGAGGGGATCCTCAGCATCTCCGCCAAGGACAAGGACACGGGCGAGGCCATCCAGGTACGGCTCAAGCGCGCCGACAAGAGCTTTGCACCGGCCATCGCCCTGACGACAGAGTCGCAAGGCTCTGAGGGTGCGGCGGCTGTGGCCTCGGCCGCGGCTCAAAAGGCGGAGAAGCAGGCGGAGAAGCCCAGCCCTCCGCCGCCTCCCAGAGCCCCGGCGGCCAGAAGCGAGCGATCGGCCGATGACGCGGCGGCTTCAGACAAAGAAGAGGAAGACACCGACCGCCAGGATGCAACGCCAGGACCGAGCTCGGACGAGAGGATTCCGGCGAAAACCGAGGAGGCCAAGCCTCCCGCAGCCCAAGAGGAGCTCGGCTGCTTGACGATGCTCCTTCCCTGGAATTGGTTCCGGTAAGTCCGTACCCCCCAAAGGTCGTGCTCGTCCAACCCCTGTACGGGGGGAATGTGGGCAGCACCGCCCGGGCGATGAGTAACTTCGGACTGCGTGAGCTCTTCCTCGTGCGCCCCCAATACACCGGCCAACTCGAAGCCCGGAAGATGGCCATGGGGGGCAAGGCAGTCTTGGAAGCAGCAGAGACCTTCGCTACGGTCGAAGATGCCGTGTCCGGCTGCACCCAGGTGATCGCCTGTACGGCCCGACCTCGGCGGTGGAAGGCCTGGAAGGCCATGGGGCCCGACGCTGCAGGACAGCTCTTAGCCGAGCGGGGGGCGGAAGGCGAAGGGACCGCCTTGCTCTTTGGAGCCGAGGACAGCGGCCTCGACAACAAGGCCTTGGCCCTCGCTACCCACCTCTGCCACATACCGACGTCCCGCGAAGTCAGCAGCCTCAACCTCAGCCAGGCAGTTCTCTTACTGGCTTGGGAGTGGGGCAAGGCCCACGGTGCCTTGTACCAGCGGCCCCACCGCAATCGGAAGCGCGGCACGCCCCCAAGCGAGCAGATACACGGCACCGTCGAACAAGTAGCAGGCCTGCTGGATCGAATCGCCTTCTTCAAGGGCCGCAACCGCGACCAGGCGCTGGCCACTGTCCAGCAAATCCTCGTGCGGGGCGAGATGACGGATACCGAGGTCCACTTTCTTCGGGGCGTCTTGCGGAAGCTGAAGTGGCATGTCGACCACGGAGATCGCTTGCCGTAACGGTGCTGCAAGGCTGCTACACTTCGCGCCTCTTCGAATCGTCATGAGCCCATCCAGTCCCGCCAGCCCCCAGGCCGTCCTCGACCGGACCCTCCCCCGTCTGTGGGAGGACGCTCCGGAGATGGCGACCCTTGTCGGCTGTCCGGGCTTCGACGACCGACTCCCGGAGCCCAGCCGCGAGGCCATGGAGCGGCGGCTTGGCCTCTTCGCCACCTGGTCTGAGGATCTGGGCACAAGCGCTCCCTCGAACGAGACGGAGCGGCTGGACGTCGCGACCCTACAGGCACGCATCGAGGTCTTCCGTTTTGCCTACGAAGACCTCGGAAACTGGCTCCACAACCCCGACCCCTTTTCGGACTTGGGTGAGCTTCTCTTCTTCGCCTCGACGCGCCAAAGCAAGAGTGCCAACCGTCAGTTCTCCGACATCGCGTCCCGCCTGAGAGCCGTCCCTGCCTACGTCGAGGGCTTCCGAGATCGACTGGAACCACCCGATCGACTCTGGCTGGGGCTTGCCGATCAGGTGGCAGCCTCCATCGGTAGCCTCTTCGACGCTCTCCCCGCATCCGCCGCGGCTGCGGGAGCAGATCCCGAGACTGTGCAGCAGGTCGCGAGCGCGGTGAGCGGCGCCAAGGCCATTGCCCGCGACCACCGGCGCTGGATCTCCTCCCTGACCGACGCAGAGACAGTCGAAGATCGATGGAGACTGGGCTCAACCGCCTTTGAGGACCTGCTGGAGCGCAAGCACCTCAACCTGAACGGCGACGAAGTCCTGGCCATCGGAAGAGAGCAACTGGCCCTCCGGAGCGAACAGCGCAACCGCCACCCCAGCCCCTCAGACCCAGCCCCTGCCGACTTTGACGAGGTCCTGCTTCAAGTGCGCGACGTCGTCGCCAGGAGCCGCGCCTTTCTCGGAGAGCACAGGCTGGTCGACCTCGTTCCCGGCGAGGAGTTGGCGGTGGAAGCCACACCCGCGTTCCTGCGACCCCTCATTCCCTTCGCGGCCCTGCTCAATCCCGGTCCTCTCGAAGCGACCCAACGCTCGATCTACCTCGTCACTGAGCCCTCAGACGGGGACCTCTCGGGCCTACGCCCCAGCCGAATCTGCGGTGTCACCGTCCACGAAGGCTACCCCGGCCACCACGTCCAACTGACCGCATCCAACCGACTCACCTCCCTGGCTCGCGCCCGACTCATCGGAGCCATCCCCGCCGATGGGGCCGCCGCCCTCGGCGTTGATCTGGTCGAAGGCTGGGCCCACTACTCCGAAGAACTCATGTTGGATCTCGGCTTTGGCGACACGCCCGAGGCCCGCTGGAACCTCCGCAACGACCAGGTTATGCGAGCCGTGCGGATCCTCGTCGACTGCGGACTATGCAGCGGTCGCATGGAACGAAGTGAGGCCGAGGGACTCCTCATCACCCACGCAGGAATCGCCCCGGCCGCCGCGCGGGCAGAAGTCCTGCGCTACACCATGACGCCGGCCTATCCCCTGTGCTACCTGATCGGCAAGCTCAAGCTGGAGGCACTTCGGGACGAACTGAAGGAACGCTGGGGTGAGGACTTCAACCTCAGGCGCTTCCACAATCAGATCCTCGGCGCTGGCTGCATCCCGATCGAACTGCTCCGCAGTTCCCTTCTTCCATCCGGTGACACTCCGGTCGCCAACCCCAACCCAGGACTCCGTGGACAAGCTAGTCATTGAAGGTGGCGTCCCCTTGCGGGGCGAAGTGCGGATCTCGGGGGCAAAGAACGCAGCCCTGCCGCTGATGTTCGCCTCCCTTCTCCACACCGGCCGGAGCACGCTGCGCAACCTCCCCCGGCTCGTGGACATCCGCACGACGATCAACTTGCTCCTCGAGCTTGGCGTCGGCATCCACATCGACGACAGCGGAGGACAGGTACTCGACGCCACCCGACTGCGCTCGGTGGACGCCCCCTACGACCTCGTCCGCCGCATGCGGGCATCCACCCTGTGCCTCGGTCCCCTCCTGGCCCGGGAAGGACGTGCCCGCGTCTCGCTACCGGGCGGCTGCGCCATCGGCGCGCGTCCGATCGACCAGCACCTACGCGGCCTGGAAGCCCTCGGCGCCAACATTCGCCTCGAGCGTGGCTACATCCACGCCGATTGCCCCGATGGAGGCCTTACAGGCACCCGTTTCGTCTTCGACATGGTCACTGTTGGCGGAACGGAAAACCTAATGATGGCCGCCACCCTCGCCCGGGGGCGAACAGTTCTGGAGAACTGCGCCCGCGAACCCGAGATTATCGACCTGGCCACAGCGCTGCGCAGCATGGGGGCGGAGATCTCCGGCGACGGCACCTCGGTGATGACCATCGAAGGACAGGACCGCCTCGGTCCCATGGACCACTCGGTCATTCCCGACCGGATCGAAGCCGGCACGTACATGGCGGCCGCCGCGCTCACCCACGGCGACGTCCGGCTCGTTGGTGCCCGTCTGGAGCACGTCGAGGCGCTAATCGGCAAGCTCGCTCAGGCCGGCGTCGAGGTGCGACGAGAGGGCCAGGGTCTGCGGGTCCGCCACCACGGCGAACTGCACGCAGTCGATGTCGAGACCCAACCACATCCCGGCTTCCCCACCGACCTCCAAGCCCAGTTCATGGCCCTGATGACCCGCGCACAAGGCAGCTCCTGCATCCGCGAGAACGTGTTCGAGAACCGCTTCATGCACGTCCCAGAGTTGACCCGGATGGGGGCTAACATTCAGGTCAAGGGCAACGCCGCCTTCGTTCGAGGGGTGCCGGAGTTGACCGGCGCCAAGGTCATGGCCACCGACCTGCGAGCCTCGGCGACGCTCGTCATCGCCGCTCTGGCCGCCAAGGGCAAGAGTGAGGTGCGACGCGTCTACCACCTCGACCGCGGCTACGAAGCGATTGAGGAGAAGCTCGGCGCCTTGGGCGCCCAAGTACAGCGGGTTCCGCAGGACTGGCAGGATCCCGAGGGTTCGGGGCGAAATGAGCCGGTTTCTCCCGACGAGGACGACACCTAGCCCCCAGGAGAGCCCGGACGAAGTGGGGGCGGAAGGCGAGCTGTGGGATCCCACTTGCCTTCCCGCGCGGGATCCCCTACCTTTCCGCGGTCCCGATGTAGAGGCCGCCTGCGGTCCTACCGGGGCGAGCGCAGCAGCGCCTGAAGGAGGTGATTTTTCGTGGCCGGAGTTCGAGTTCGTGATGGCGAGCCATTTGAGCGCGCCCTTCGACGTTTCCGTCGTCAGGTGGAGCGATCGGGCATCATCAAGGAAGTCCGACGACGCCAGTACTACGAGAAGCCGAGCGTCATGAAGAAGAAGAAGGCCCTGGCCGCCCGCAAGCGCGCCCTCAAGAAGGCGCGTAAGGTCAACTAGCCTCAACGGTTGGGCATCAGACCCACCGGAAACTTCAGCAAGCCCCCGATTTCGGGGGCTTGCTGCGTTCTTGCCTTTGACCACCCGTCCCACACACACTCGATCTAGACTAGGTGGCCCTTGCCGCATTTCGAAAAGTCCTTTCTTCGCGAGGTCGCCGATCGCACCTCAATGGTCGATCTGGTGGGCCGCTATGTGCAGCTCAAGCGGGGCGGAGCCAGCCACAAGGGCCTCTGCCCCTTCCACCAGGAGAAGACCCCGAGCTTTCACGTGCGGGAGACCCACGGCTCCTTCCACTGCTTTGGCTGCGACGAGGGCGGCGACTGCTTCGCCTTCCTACAGAAGATCGACGGCATGAACTTCGTCGAGGCCGTGACGGAGCTCGCCACACGCTCCGGAGTTCCCCTCCCCAAGGAGGATCTGAGCCCCCAAGAGAGGGCCCAGCGCAGCCACAAAGAGCTGCTGCTCAAGGCCAACGACCTGGCCTGCCACTTCTTCGAGCAGTGCCTCGCCGGGCCGCAGGGAGAGGCCGCGCGCACCTACCTGGAGCAGCGAGGCTACGGCATCGACTTCGCCCGTCGATTCCGACTCGGCTTTGCTCCCGACTCCTGGGACGGGGCCGTCGGCGCCCTGCGGGCGGCTGGCCTGAAGCCGGAAATCGGTGAAGCGGCCGGGCTGCTCATCCCACGTAAGGGCGGCAGCGGGCACTACGACCGGTTTCGAAACCGCCTGATGTTCCCCATCACCGACGTAAACGGAAAGGTCATCGCCTTTGGCGGCCGCACTCTGGGCGATGACGACGCCAAGTACATCAACAGCCCCGAGACCGAGGTCTACGAGAAGAGCGCTGCACTCTACGGCCTCCACCCCAACCGCTCCGGAATCCAACAGGCCGACTTAGCCCTGGTCGTCGAGGGCTACTTCGATGTACTCGGCCTCGCCAAGGCAGGACTGGAGTTCGGCGTTGCTCCCTGCGGCACAGCGCTGACTGAGAAACAGTTGCGTGTACTGCGCCGACGGACCCAGCGCATCGTCTTGCTGTTTGACTCGGATGCCGCCGGGCAGCGCGCTGCTATGCGCTCGCTCGAGGTCTGCCTGGGGGAAGGAATCTACCCCTCCTACCTGAAGCTGCCCGAAGGCAAAGATCCCGACGACTTCGTCCAGAGCCAGGGTCCCGAGGCCATGCAGGCTCTGCTGGAAAAACGGCGACCCCTTCTCGACGCCTTCGTCGAACAGCAGCTCGAATCCCTCGGCCAAGATGCCGCTGACCTCCACCGGATTCTTTCCGACTTGGCCCCCTTGCTCAGGCAGCTCGAGCCGCTTGAGTCCGACCGGATCACGCGGCGGATCGCATCGGGCCTCGGCGCCGACCCCCAGGTCGTGGCCGAGCAACTGCGGCGGGCCAAGCGCACGGCACCCACGGCCCGGTCCCGGCCCAGGACGGCGGCCCCGGCGGAGGCCGACGGGCCCCCGGCACCGCCCTCCCCGCCTCTCTCGCTCACCGAACTTGAGTTCCTTCGGCTCCTTGTCCAAGACTTGCCCCAGCTTGCACCTCTCGTCCACAAGACCCATGTTCTCGACTGGCTCCACCACCCCGAGGTCAAGGCCGTCGCTACACTGCTGTTGGCCTTGCACGCTGAGGGCCGACGTCCCACGGCTCAGGATCTCCTGACCGACCTACCGCAGGGACCCATCCGGCTCGGACTCAGCCGGCTCTTGGGGTCCGAGGAACACTGGTACACCGATGAAGTGCTTCAGGTCGCGTCGCAAGAGTGTCTCATTCGCCTCCGGTCCGACTGGGCCCGGCGCCAAATCACCCGACTCAATCTCCAGCTCAGCCAAATCGAGCACAACGACATGAGTGATCCCGGCCTTCTATCGTCTCTCAGTAACGAGCTTCAGAGCCTCCACATCGAACGAAGTGACCTAAAAAATGCACTTTCACAACTTCTTCGCGACACGCCCTCAGTCCGCCCCTAGTCAAAACCGGGTACATTAACGGAGGTAACACGACTGTGCCCAACGAAACACCCATAGACCAGCAGGACGATTCACCCAAGGTCGAAGAACTCCTTGGGGTTGGCCGACGTCGGGGTTACTTGTCCCTTGGCGACGGCGGAAACGGCGGGGAGTTGGCTACTGCGGAGAAGCCTGTCCAACAGGAAGCTCTGCCTGGCGAGGTACTGGCGACCGCGGGGATCAACGGCTCAGGCACCGACAACCTCAGCGCGCTCCGCGCGCAGCAGCGCCGGGTATGGGCCTCACGCGCCGACTCGATCTTCGACAAGAAGGAAAAGAAAGAAGAGGAGGTCGCCCGAAGCCAAGATCCGGTTCGGGCCTACCTCCGTAAGATGGGAACCGTCGCCCTGTTGTCCCGTGACGGGGAGGTCGCCATCGCCCGACGCATTGAGATAGGCGAGCTCAAGACGCGACGGGCCATTCTGGCCACCGACCTCGGCCAAGACCTCCTGATCAAGCACCTGGCCGCCCCTCCCCGGCGCCCCCGACGAAGCCACGGGGCAGGCGGTGGACCACAACGCGAGGCTGAGGATGCTGCCCCCGCCGAAGGGGAAACCGCTGCGGATCCAGACGTCCCGCCCGAAGTTGAGAAGCCCCCCGAGCCGCTGGCCCCTGATCATCCCAAGTTGGTCAAGGCGCGTGCGCTCTGCGTCGTACTCGGCGACCTGGAGCTTCAGACGCGGAAGGCGGAGACCATGCCCAACGCGTCCAAGACCGATTCGGCGGCAGAAGCCCAGCTCGACCAGCTCGACATGGTCCACGAGAACAGCTACCTGCGGTTAGTCGACTTGGGCCTGGACCGAAAGGAACTCCTCAAGATCTGCGAGGCCTGGAAACGGGCGGTCCAAGGCTTGATTCAGGCCGAACGAAACTTGGCGTCCATCGCCCGACAGCAGAATTGCTCACTGACCACGCTCAAGAAGCGCATCCGTGAGGTCAAGAAAGCCCGGCTGACCTCGAAGTCCGGCCCAACGGCCGCCGATGAGTACATTGCCTTGGATCTGCAGGTGCGGGAGCGCGAGCAGATCATCAAGGAGATTGCCAAGTCGGTCGGACTTTCACCGAGTGAGGTCAAGGAGAGCTACAACCGGGTTCGCTCCGGTGAAGCCCTGACCGACCAGGCCAAGCACGAGCTGATCGAAGCCAACCTCCGACTCGTCGTGTCGATCGCCAAGCGCTACAACAACCGAGGCCTCCAGTTCCTCGACCTGATCCAAGAGGGCAACATCGGCCTTATGAGGGCGGTGGACAAGTTCGAGTACCGGCGAGGCTACAAGTTCAGCACCTACGCGACCTGGTGGATCCGCCAGGCGATTACCCGGGCTATCGCCGATCAGAGCCGCACGATCCGGATCCCGGTCCACATGATCGAGACCATCAACAAGCTCAACCGGACCTCGCGGGAACTCCTGCAGGAATTGGGACGCGAAGCCCTGCCCGAAGAGGTGGCTGAGCGCCTCGACCTCTCGGTCCACAAAGTGCGGGAGATCCAGCGCATCTCCAAGGACCCCATTTCACTAGAGACCCCCGTCGGGGCCGAAGAAGACAGCTTCCTGGGCGACTTCATCGAGGACAAGGGAGTCGAGTCGCCAGCGGACAACGTGATCGCATTGAGTCTCGGCGACCAACTCGAGCGCCTCTTGGCGACACTGACTCCCCGCGAAGAGCGAGTCCTGCGCATGCGCTTCGGCCTAGGCGTCCCGACAGACCACACCTTGGAAGAGGTAGGACGCGACTTCCGGGTCACCCGCGAGCGCATCCGCCAGATCGAAGCCCAGGCGCTCCGCAAGCTGCGCCGCCCGAGCCGCAGCAAGCGGCTGCGCGCTTTCGTCGACGTCTAGATCCACAGCCACAACAGAGCACACCAGCTGGATCCACAGCCACCGCGAGCCTCAAACCTCGTCCACTGGCTCCGGAATGGCCAAGAGTCGCTTGCATCCGTCGCAGGAATGGAGAGCTCGGAAGGATTTGACTTCGTTGATCCACAGCGGCGGCACACGCTTCCTACACGTCACACAGATGTCGCCGTCGACCTGGGTGATGCCAGCCGGCGGCATGCGCTGCCCTCGAAGGCTCGCATCCCAACCCACTTCGTAGGTGCGCCGTGCCTCGGAGTTCAAGGTCGCAAAGAGGGGATCCCGTTCGCTGCGCAGGGCCTGCTGCTGCGCCTCTAGCGCGCTGCGGCGCGATGTCCAGCGCTGCTTGCGGTCGGCGAGAGCCTGAAGCCCCTCATCGAGCCGCTGAGCCACTACTTCGAGCTCAGCATCGAGCCCTTCGAGCGCGTCCATTCCCTCGAGGATGTAGTCCTCCAGGTCCGATCGCTGTTGCTCGAGGGAAGCGATTTCCCGTTGAGTCGCCTCAATCTGCGTCGAGGTGACCAGCAAAGCCATCCGGCCCGAGGCCCGCTTCTGGCGGGTCTCCACATCTTCCAGCATGCGCTCGTTGTCGCTGAGAGTCCTCCGGGAGTGGTTCCTCTTGCCCTGCAGCGCTTCCTGCTCGGTGAAGAAATCGGCGAGACGCAGTTCCTCCGCCGAGATTCCTTGGGGCTCAGCGAGGGCCTCCTGTTCCAACCCCCAGGCCGTCTGATCCAGGGCATCCAAACGCAGGATTGTGGTGATTTGGCTGCGGACGTCCATCGGGCTCCCCTCGCAACACCCCCCACGGGTCGAGGCGGGACGAGAGGCTCCCACATGGTGCCCCACGGAAGCAAGCACCCCCTGCTGGAGACGCGACAGACTGCTAGGCTTCGACCCAGTGCGGAACTGGACCCCCACGATCCCCCTCTGTCTCGCTCTCCTGACCCTGGTCACGGCGAATGCCTGTACGGAAGGCACAACCACACCACCGGCAGGGGACGACGACACCAGCGTCGGCGATGACGACACCGACACGGGCGACGACGACGACACCGGCGACGACGACGACGACACAGGCGCCGGCGACGACGACACCGCAAACACCTGGCGAAGCGCCCTCTATCCCACAGACTGGGCGCCTGAAGACGAAGACTCCGAGGGGCGATTCCTCCACGATTTTTCCTACGCGGGCTACAAAAACGGCGAGGACCCCCCAAGCACGGTTCCGGGAACGGTCTTCGTAGCCACCGACTACGGCGCGGACGCCAGCGGGGCGAGCGACAGCTGCCCCGGGATTCAAGCCGCCATCGACGCGGCCGAAGCCTCCGGAGCTTCGTCGATCGTCTCCCTGCCGGCGGGGGAGTACCGCTGCGATGATCTCTTGGAGGTCACGAGCAGCAACCTCGTCATCCAAGGTGCCGGAGCCGACCAGACCTACATCTACTTCACCCGCAGCAGCACGATGACTGACGTGGCCCACCTCACCTTCCGTGGCGGCCAGTCAACAGCCGAAGAGCTCGTCCTGGCCGAAGACGGGGCGGCGCGGTCCACGGTCGTCTACCCGACGAGCTTGGGCAGCCTGCAGGTAGGAGACAACGTTCAGGTCGGCTGGACCATTACCGACGCCTTCATCGCCGAGCACGGAATGACCGACATCTGGGTGAGCTTCAACGGCCAGTGGAAGCCCTTCTTCCGGCGCGAGGTCGTGGCAATCGACGACACGCGTGACCCGCCGGCAGTGCAACTGGACGTCCCAATCCGCTACCCCACCAAGACCCGGGACGGGGCCAGCATTCGGGTAGAAACCGGCTCGCTCGAGGAGTGCGGGGTCGAGCAGCTGAGCGTATCGACAGTCATCGACTGGGAGACTGCTTGGGGCATCGATCGTACTCATGCCATCAAGATGGACGGCGTCCAGGACTGCTGGGTTAGGAACGTCGCCACCTACACCTCACCCAACAGCAGCGACAACCGAGGCAAGCACCTGCTCAGCGGCGGCGTCAAGATCCTGAACTCCAAGCGAGTCACCATCCAGAACAGCACGATGGAGCTCCCCCAGAACCGGGGCAGTGGGGGCAACGGCTACCTCTTCGAGCTCAGCCGGAGCAATGAGGTCTTGGTCAAGGACAGCACCGCACGCGCTGGACGACACAACTTCATCCAAAACTGGGACTTTGGGACCAGCGGCTGCGTCTTCCTGCGGACGGAGAGTTGGGATGGGCGGGCCTACTACGGGAAGCTCGATCCCATCGGCCAGCTGGGATACAGCGAATTCCACCACAGCCTGGCCATGGCGAACCTCATCGACACGGCTGTCACCGACGACGGATGGCAGGGGCTCAACCGCCAGGACTGGAGCAGCGGTGCAGGCCATTCCGCCACCCAAAACGTCTTCTGGAACGTCCAAGGCAGCGGCTTTCTCAAGTCCTTCCAGTTCGGCCAGGGCTACGTCATCGGCACCGAAGGCATGAGCGTGGTGACGGAGTTGAGCGAAGGCGGATTTGGCAACACCGCCGAGGGCACCGAGCCCGAGGACTACACCGAAGGCATCGATTTGGCCAAGACGCTGGAACCCCAGTCGCTCTACGAGGACCAGCGGGCTCGTCGGCTCGGAACGGGGCGGTGAGGGCTGCGGCTCGACCCCAAGTTCACTGGCCGACAGGCCCCACGTGCCTTGGTGGCCCCAAGACTCCGCTGCTACAGTCCGCGGATGCGGAAGAGGACGGCGACTCAAGTTGGCTGGCTACGGGTTCTGGCCGCAACTACCCTCGTCTTGGCCTGCGTGGCCAGTGTGGAGACGGCACGGGCCCAAGGAAGCGCCGAAGAAGGGCGCGACCTGCTCGACCGCAAGGGTTGCCTGGCTTGCCACACCATTGATGGGGGTCCTTCGGTCGGTCCCACCCTCCGCGGGATCATCGAGCGTAGGGGCGAAGAATACGTGCGCCGGTCGATTCTCGATCCAGCGGCCGACATCGCAGAAGGCTACGTAGCGGGGATCATGCCTGCCGTCCCGCTCGCAGAGGCCGAGTTGGATTCGATCGTCTCCGCGCTCAAAGAGGCGATCCCTGACGACGAACTGCCCCGGCACAGCAGCCTGGCCTCAGTCGCCCTCGGCGCCTCCCTCTTTGTGGGCTTGCACCTGCTCTTCAGCAGCGGCTGGGTCCGCCCACGGCTCATTGCGGCGATGGGGGAGAAGAACTTCAGCTGGCTGTATTCCCTGACCGCAATCGCGACCCTGAGCTGGACTTGGTGGGCCTGGGAGGCGGCACCGTACGTCGAATTGTGGCCCCAATGGTCCTGGACGCGCTGGGTGCCGAACCTCGGCATGCCCTTTGTCTGCATCCTTGCCTATGCCGGCTACACCGCGAACAGTCCCACCATCGCCGGCATGGAGAAGGCGCTTGAGAGCGAAGAGAGCCTGGCCACGGGAGTCTTGCGCATCAGCCGGCATCCCGCGAACTCGGCCTTCGTGGTCTGGGCCATCCTCCACCTCTTCCCCAACGGCGACGTGGCCAGCGCCCTTCTTTTTGGCTCGGTGATCGCCCTGGGTGTGCTCGGCACCTGGCACATCGAGCGCCGCAGGGCACGCACTGGGGGAGAGGCCTGGGCGCGCTTTGCCAACGAGACCTCAATCGTCCCCTTCGCCGCGATCTTGCGAGGCAAGCAGCGGCTCGACCTCAGAGAGATCGGATGGATGACGACCGCCAAGGGACTGGCGCTCTGGATCGGCCTCATCCTCACCCACATCTACTTTGCCGGCGCCCTACCCTGGCCCGTTCTCTGACCGGCCCAGGGCCGGGCTGCGTTCGGCAGCGCCCTAGAGAACGCTAGTCTCGCCGTCGTGGGTCAAAAACCTCGACCGGGGCTGTGGGTTCTCGTCGCTCTGGTGGGGCTCGCGCTCCTGCTGCAGGCCAGCCGGCTTCCCTTCCGCTGGAATCAGTTCGCCCTCTCCTACGCGGCCTACTTCCACGAGTTTCGTCACTCGGTCGCAGTCTTGGGATGGCCCGCCGCCTTTACGACCTATATCGGGCTTCACCCTCCAGCGTACTCCTGGGTCTTCGCCAGCCTCATGGGCGCCGGCGCCCCACCAGGCGCCTGGCTCGCCCTCTCGGGCCTGTTCTCCGTGGCTGCCGTCCCCCTGGTCTGGGCCACTGCGCGGGTGGCAGGAGGAGCGACTGGAGCGTGGACAGCAGCCGCTGCGGCAGCCGCCGTGCTCGCGATCTCACCACACCGCAACGCCTACGGTCTGGAGATCAACAACTACCCCCTGCTGGTCGGCGTCACCGCTGGTCAGCTTCTGGCCTTTGCAAAGCTGGTCTCCGAGCCGCCAAGCCCGAACCCCGTCGCCGAGCACCAGAGCCTCCGACTCACTCGCACCGAGTGGGGGTGGCTGGCCCTCACGGCCCTGAGCGTCTGGACCCACGTACTCTCCCTGGCCTTGCCCCTCTCCCAGGCTGGGGTGCTGCTGCTCCGGCCCGAGGGCCGTCGTTACCGACGGCGCCTGGTGCCCCTCTTGGGCGGAGCCGCGATCTTGTGCCTTCCCCTGCTCCCTGGCGCTCTCGGTGGTGCCCAGGCCGACCCCATCAACAAGACTCCAGGCCTCGGCGTAGCGCTCCATACCGCCTTCATCGCCTTCCCCAGTCGGTACGGCTCCCCCTGGGCCGCCGCCCTGCTCGGAGTACTCCTCGGGATCGGCGCATGGCGCGCCCTCCGCCTCCGAGGAAACGCAGGCCTCGCAGCATCCGCTTGGCTCGCCCACCTCGTCCTTGCCGGCACCTTCATCGTGGGAATGGTGGCGACCGGCGTCGCCGCCTCCCATCAACTGCCCTACTACCTCGTCCTCTTGCCCGCCGCTGGCCTGCTCGTTGGCCTGGGGGTGGACTCTCCAGGCCCCACTCGCCCAATCCGCTGGGCGTTGATCATCGGAGCCCTGCTCCTCCACCTCAGTGTCTTGGGCAGTGAAGCGCTTCGCGGCCACGACACCTGGAGCCAAGCTCCCCGCACGCGAAGCATGGTCGCCCTGGCCCTGGAGCGATGGACCCCGGGCTCTACCCTGCTGCTCTTTGGCTTGCCAACGCAGTTCGACGACGGCAAGGATGTGGTCGACCCCACCTACGCGCTCGTACCGCTCAGCGAGCCGGTCCACTTCAACCAGCCTCCGGTGGATGGCCTCGTACAAGCGGACCCGAACTGGGGCAATCCCCTTCGCTTTCCCGACGACCGCTGGCTCTACACCTTTGCCGGCTTCAGGACGGAGTACGTCGGCCCCATCGTCGAGACAAGCCTGTCCCGCAACCACCGGGTGCTGCTTGCGCTCTACGACACAGCCAATGGGGTCGGGGAATTGGCGCGGGCCGAAGCCTGGTCCTTGGAGCGGGGGGTCAGGGGCCTGCGGGCGAAGGACCAGGTGCTCTTCGTTCTCGAGCCTGGCCTGCCCGAGGACGCTCCGCCACTAGCTCCGGAGCAGTCTCCGCTGACGCAGCCAGACGGCGAGCCCCAAGCCGAACAGCAACCAAGAACCCAAAGCACTTCGCTCGAGACCGACTGAGCAGCCACAGGCCGGATTGTCGGGGACTTCTAGGTTGAGGGCTCCGCCGGGTTCGATTCCGACCCCTGCAGCAGAGTCGTCGTCGTCGCCGACCGCGTCGTCGTCCCCCGCCGTATCGTCGTCGTCCCCCGCCGAATCGTCGTCGTCACCCGTGTCGTCGTCGCCTGCTGTGTCGTCGTCGCCTGTGTCGTCGTCGCCTGCGTCGTCGTCATCGCCCCCCGCATCGTCGTCGTCGCCCGGGACCTCGTAGGGATCGAGAACGTTGGGGATCCCATCTCCGTCTTCGTCGCCCAGGCCATCGGCTCCATCCAGAATCCCGTCGCCGTCGGTGTCGGGATCGAGGGGATCGGCACCCACATCGACCTCTGTCCCGTCCTCCATGCCGTCGTCGTCGCTGTCCGAATCGAGGGGGTCGGTCCCCTCATCTAGCAACTCCTCACCATCGCTCAAGCCGTCGTCGTCGCTGTCTTCGTCCTGGGGGTCGGTCCCAAAAGCAAGTTCCACCGCGGTCGACAGCCCGTCCCCATCCGGATCCGCCTTCGGCCCATCGGTGTCATCGAGATCCTGGTAGTCCGGGATGGTATCGCCGTCTTGATCGCCGTCGCCGTCCACGTCGTCAGTCGATCCGTTGTCGTCGCTGTCGGTGTCGATGTAGTTGCCGAGCCCGTCCCCGTCGGGGTCGCCGGCCCCCTCCTCGGCGTCAGTAAAGCCGTCGCCGTCACTGTCGGAGTCGAGGGAGTTGCCGATCCCGTCCCCATCCGGGTCCTCTTGGCCCTCGTCGATCGTATCCAGACCGTCCCCGTCGTCATCTTCGTCGAGGGCATCGATGATCTCGTCCCCGTCGCTGTCCAGTGGGTCGGCGAGATCGGTCCCCACCTCGGTCGCATCATCCAAGCCGTCGCCGTCGCTGTCGGCCTCCGTCGGGTCGGTGCCCAAGAGTGCCTCGTCTTCGTCGCTGAGCCCGTCGTCGTCGTCGTCGGTGTCGGTGCAGTCGGGGTTCCCGTCCAAATCCGAGTCGTCGAATCCATCCACGAGGTCTCCGTCGCAGTCGGAATCCACTGCATCGCAGAGCTCCGTCTGTCCCGGGAAGATGCTGGGATCCGAGGGGGCGCAGTCGACCGCGTTGGGATAGAGGTCTCCGTCGATGTCCTCGTCTATGCAATCCGGTTCGCTGTCGGAGTCCAGGTCGGGGAAGCCATCCACGAGATCGGCATCGCAGTCGCTGTCGACGCCATCGCAGAGCTCGGTCGCCCCGGTGTAGACGGTGTCGTCGAAGTCGTCGCAGTCGGTGGTGTCGGGATCGGTGTCGCCATCGTCGTCGGTGTCGATGCAGTCCGGCAGATCATCGCCGTCGGAGTCCACGAACTCGTCCACGAGGCTGCTGTCGCAGTCCGAATCGACACTGTCACAGAGCTCCGTTGCACCGGTATAGACCGTGTCGTCGAAGTCGTCGCAGTCCGAGGTGTCGGGATCGGTGTCGCCGTCATCGTCGGTGTCGATGCAGTCGGGTTCGCCGTCGCTGTCGGTGTCGGCAAATCCGTCGACCAACTCGCCGTCGCAGTTGGAATCCACCGCATCGCAGGACTCCACAGCTCCCGTGTAGATCGTCGCATCCAAGGCGGCACAGTCCGAAGTGTCTGGATCTCCGTCGTCGTCGTCGTCTTCATCTCCGCAGTCGGGCATCAGGTCGCCGTCGGTATCGGTCTCGCCCTCGACAAAGTCGCCATCGCAGTCCGAATCCACCGCATCGCAGGACTCGGCAGCTCCCGGATAGACGCTGGCCTCGGTGTCGTCGCAGTCGCCCGCTTCCGGGGTCACCCCATCGGAGTCGTAGTCGATGACGGGAACGTCTCCACCCTCGGACTGCGTCATCCAAAACGGGGATGCGGCAAAGGTCGTGTCCCCCTGGACCGTCCCCGTCCAACCGTTGCCACTCGCATCTTCGGCCGTGGGGCTTCCAGGGGTCTCATCCAGAGCCCACAGGCCCACCAAACCGGGCTCACCACCGGTCAACTGGTAGTTCATGCTTCCCTGGATCTCAGCTTGGGTCCGTGCGCTGTTCCAGAGCCGCAGCTCGGCGAGGTAGCCATCCAACGGATCCGAAGTGAAGGCTGTTCCGTTGTCGGTATCAGCACCGACGACCCACTGGGCCGTGCCGAAGCCAGGCTCAGGGGGAGTCGCCCACGTCGCAGTCAGCACCCCGTTGATGTAGAAGTTCAGCTCGCTGTTGCTGCGACTGGCCGCCACGTGATGCGGAGTCAACGGCGAAACGGTACTCGTAAAGCAGAGCGCCTCACCGTCGCCGCAGGAGTCGCCTTCCCACACCGTGGTGTCTCCTAGCTCGAGCTGCCAATTTCCTTGGTTGTAGCCGAGGTAAAATGCATTGAGGCCCGTTCCGGACGCCAACTCGGTGACCTCGAAGATGGTGTTCCAGCTCGTGACCGACGCGAAGTAGACCCAGGCTTCTGCGGTGAACTCGGCACCCGGATCAATGACACCGAGAGCGATCGTGTCTTCGTCGCCATCAAACAGGGCCGCATTGGTCTGGGCTCGGGCCGTTGGAAGGCCGAGAGAGAGGCCGAGGAGGACCCCAAGAACCGTAAGCAGCACCAAGGCCCGAGGGCGGCTGTGCAATCGTGGTGTGTCTCTGGTCACCGAACTCCTGCTGTCGCAGAGCATGCCACAAAGATGCCCCTTCGCTGCGGGTCTGCCTTGACCCGCCAGGTCAAGGGCCGCCGTTTCACATGGGAAAGGCCGTCGCTACCCGCAAGGGATTGCCTTACACTGCCCCAATGACCGGGTTGAACAGGAGTAGGGGCGGAGAAGGTCGGTGGTCATCTCTGTCCGTGGCGGTTTGCATAAGATGGCACCTTGAGAACCCACCCTGGCTCGTTCCGTTTTGCCGCTGAGGTCCAGTGCCATCGAGTTGGTGTCGAAAGCTGTTGCCTTCCCGCGCCTGGATCGCCTGTTGCTCGCGATCCAAAACCGCACGATCCACCCGTACATCCGTGCCCTCAACTACCACGACGTGCCTCCCTCGTACGCCAATCAGTTCGAGGAGCAGGTGTCCAGTCTATGCAGGGAGTTCGTGCCGGTCGGGTTGACCGAGCTGGATGCCTTCTTCGAGGGGAGTTGGCCCCACGAACGTCCCGGGGTCCTCATGACCTTCGACGATGGATTTCGTTCCCACCATGATGTAGTGGCTCCCATCCTGGAACGCCACGGTGTGCCGGGCTGGTTCATGGTGCCCGTCGCGTTTGTAGACACCCCAGCCGCCGATCAGGTCGCATTCGCCGAACGCCAACAACTGATCTACGAGAATCCGCCAACCGAAAGCGGCCGCGTTGCCATCACTTGGGATCAGGCGCGTGCACTGGCAGAGAAGCACGTAGTCGGTTGCCACACTTGGAACCACACCCGATTGGCTAAGAACCTCAGCCCAGAACAGCTAGAGGAGGAGATCCCGCAGGCCAAGGAGCGACTTGAGGCTGAGCTGGGACAGGAAGTGCGCGTCTTCACCTGGGTGGGGGGAGAAGAGTGGAGCTACAGCGCAGGTGCGGCCGCGACGATTCGAGATGCTGGTTTTTCCTACTCATTCATGGGCAACAGCCTGCCAATCAGACCCACTAGCCAACCACTACAGCTTCATCGAACCAACATAGAGGCCCGGTTTACCAATGCGCGGCTTAGGACCTCACTCTCCGGAGTGATGGACCTTCGATATACGGCGAAACGCAGAAGAGTCGACACCCTCACCGGCTGACTGTCCCGAGCCTCCTCGGCGCAGTCACCTACCAGGTGTCCAAGTCACTCGGCAGCAACTGCCACATATCCGATTCCGGCCCGGCCTCCTGAAAGTCGACGTTCTTCACGATGAAGTGGAACGAGCGATTTGTCGGCACAAAGAAGTTCTTGCGGAGGGCCGCCTGCAGCGTTGGCTC
>CAZQTQ010000011.1:0-643 GCA_964596025.1 uncultured Rickettsiales bacterium | reverse complement strand
GTTGGCTCTCGTGAGTGTGGATTGGTTGCAATGCTCAGAAAAGCGAGCGAGCGGTGAGCCTTCGCCACCCGAATCAGCTCTTTGAGAGCCGCAGCTAGCAAGGCTGGGTCGCCCGAGCTTCGGCAAATGTCTCCTACAACCAACTCGCCCAAGCGCCCCCGCTGTCGCCGTTTCAGTGCGAATCGAACCGTGTCGGTCCCTCGGCTGAAGTGGAAGTAATAGACCGCGTCACTGGGCGCTCGGTACCCAGCCCTCCACGTCCAAAATTCCTCGGATCGGTCCAGGCAGAAGAGCTCGTTGGGAACCCAAGCCTCGACGACCTCCGGCTTGGTTTCGAATCGATAGCCCTCGGCCTCGGTGGCTCCGAACAGGAGAGGTGAAACTATCCGCAGGGGGCGGACCGACCACCGAAGATCGACTGGATTCGACCAACCGGTACGCAGGAAGCTCCCAAAGGAAGCTCCCACGGGAAAGCCGACCATCAAGTCAACTGGGGGTCGGTCATCGCTCTCGTAGATGTAATTGAGCAACCGTCCGAAGATTCCGAGCCCCCGGTTGTCGGGGGAGACCCGGCTTTCTGAAGGGCAACCGCAAAAAAACAGCCAGGCCCGCAAAAAAACAGCCAGGCCCGCAAAAAAACAGC
>CAZQTQ010000010.1:14234-23972 GCA_964596025.1 uncultured Rickettsiales bacterium | reverse complement strand
GGTTGGGGGGAGAGTGAGCCGGCATCGCGTAGCCCCTCTACCACCCGGCGCAGGGCGTCTGGAACCTTGGCGCCTGTCGCCTCCAGCAACGCCGCAGCCACCGGCGCCAGGTGCCCGGCGGGCTTCACCTCGGCACCTCCTGCGCTCTCGACGAGCAGGGCAACCTGCTCTCCGTGGGCTGAGAGCCACTCCATTGGGAGGGGCGCAAAACCGCCGTCTCTCAGCCCCACCATCGTCTCGCCCCTCCGCCAGGCCGCCAGTACGCGCTCGGCTCCGACGAGGGGCCCGCCGCCCTGAAAGCCAAGGTCCAGCCCTCCTCTGCCCCACCGCACCCGGGCCGCAAGCTCCTGGCCCCGCACCGAGAAGGCCTCCATCGCTTCCTTTCCTCGGATCTCCCCCTCGAAGCGGCTCAGCCGGTCGCGGACAAAGTGCGCTGCATCGGCGCCTTGAAGCTGAAGCCGCTGGCCGGCGCGCAGCCCGACCTGGTCCATGAGCTCCCCTTGCACTGCGATCTCCCGTTGGCGATCGCGGGGTGGCAGGGCGGTGACGCCGCCCAAGGGCCGCAGGTCTTCGCCCCGGACTTCGGCCACTGGCGGGTCGCCGTAGACGATTCGAGCATGCACGCTGAGGCAGCCCCCGCTGTGTCCGAGGTCGATGCGCGGCCCAAGCCCACCTTCTTGCGCCTGCGGTACCCCGTCCAAGCGCAGGACGTCGACCGCCTTCTCCAGGGCTGGAAGCCACTCGGCGGTCAGAAGGGGTAGCTCATCCTCGCGGAAGATCTGGGGGCTACGGAGCTGATGTCGCTGCAGTTCTGTCAGCCGTCCGAAGCCCTGCGGTCGCAGGGTGTTCTGGCTGAAGACCAGGTTGGGGTCGCCGGGGTAGACCTTCTCCACTGTGGTGCTGGGCTCCAGACGAACGCGGTAGCCCCGTCCCACCCGATCCACGATGGCGATGGGATCAAGCGGCACGGCGCTGAGTCCGATGGGCTCTCCGTCCAGGAGCACCTCGTCGCAGTGAAGGAGTGCTGCGACGAGGCTTCGGTACGCGCGCCCCGGGATCCTCTTTCCGTGCCACTGCCGGCGCTGTCGAACGAGGTGGGCCAGGGTCTGGTCCTTGAGCAAATGGTCTGGTGGAGCGCCTCTGCAGGGCTCGAGCCGGTCCCCGGTGCGCACCGCGAACCCCAGGTTCAGCCACTCGCCGTCTCGCCCCAAGGAAGCGACGAGCTTGGGGGGCTCTTCAGCCGCTGCGAGCTTCTCTACGCCGCCCTCCAGCGCCTTCAGCGCGGCCACGGCGTGCAGGCAGGCCTCCCCCGGAGTCTCGCAGTCGCACTCCCACTCCGCGTCCTCGGGCCAAAGAAAGACCTCGTGGATTAACCCATCGCCCGCGGTGACTGCAAAGGTGTACTGATCGAGCTTCGGCTCGTGGGCCGCTAACGCAACTCGCCCGGACTCTGCCGCACGCTGGCCCATCCGCCAAGACGGACCGGGGGCTGCGCTGCGCAGCGCCTTTGCGAGGGCAGAGTGAGCCATTGCGGGAACCTAGCAGCCCGCCGGAACGACCGACCGACGGTCCGGGACTACCTCACGACCGGCAGAGTTCGCCGCCCCTCGGGAGTCTGAATGACGGCCCCCGGCATGCGGGGTATGTCCCGCTCCACGCCGCTCTCGGCACCGTTCCGGCCGAGCTGCTGCTCTTCGACCGGAACCATGTACTCCTTGCGGAACACAATGGGCTTGGCATCCGGGGGGTGCTCCAGCGAGCGGAGGTCGTGGGCGAAGTCGTTCCAGTTGACGGCCATCAGCAGGACGTTGATGACGGATGCGATGTTCACGCGGGGGCCGAGGAAGCGGAAGATCGCGAAGAAGAAGCGCCGCTGGGCCCAACTCCCCTTGACGAGGTACTCCCAGAGGATGCGTCCGAAGATCCGAGCCTTTTCTGGGATCGTGAAGTCCCGATCGTTGTGGGTCCAGGTCCCGCGGCTCAGCGTGTACGTGAAGCGCTCGCGCATCCGGTCCCAGCTGTAGACCTCGCGGTAGAGCCAGCGGAAGCCCTCTTCGATCTCCTGGCGGCTCATCGTCGGGTGCTTGACCGTGGCATGGGCCCCGTCCAGCTCGTCGTAGGTGTAGACGATGTTGCGGCCCTCCTCCTCCATGGTCCGCAGGAGCTGCGTGCCCGGAGGGCTGTTCATGATGTTGGCCATCAGCCAGCTCTGCTTGCTCTCCTGAACGTAGTCGGCGATGTCCTTGAACACGTTCTTGGTGTCGTTGTCGGTGCCCACAATGAAGGAACCGATGACGTGCATGCCCAGATCCTGGATGTTCTGAACCGCCTGGTAGTAGTCCATCTTGTTGACCGGCTTGTTCATCTCGACGACTGCGTCCTTGTCGAGGGTCTCGAGTCCGATGAAGACAAAGAAGCAGCCGGCCTCCTTCATGAGCTGCAGCATCTTGGGCATGAAGGCCACGTTGATGGACATCTGGCAGCCCCAGCTCTGGCCCAGTCCCTTCATCTTGGTGAACAGCTCCTTGGCAAAGGGCTTGTTGCCGATGAGGTTGTCGTCGGTGAAGAAGACCTGGTCGTTGGGGGTGGTCTTGAGTTCTTCGATGACCTCGTCGGGCGTACGGACCCGGAAGTCCTTCCCGTAGATCTGCTTGATCGAGCAGAAGTGGCAATCAAACGGGCAGCCTCGCGTCGCTTCGACGCCGTAAAAGATGTAGTCCTGGTCGTCGATGAGGTTCCAAGCCGGGGGCGGATTGTTCTTCATCGTGGGTTTTGCGTCGACGCCGCGGTAGACCTCTTTCATCTCCCCGCGCTCGAAGTCTTCGAGCAGCTGATGCCAGACATTCTCGGCCTCACCGATGACGACCGAGTCGACGTGTTCAAGCGCCTCGTAGGGGGCAAGAGTCGCGTGCGGTCCGCCCATGACAACAGGGACCCCGCGCTTCCGAAATTCGTCGGCGATCTCGAAGGCTCGGTTGACGTAGCAGGTCATCGCGGTGACTCCCACCAGGTCGACTGGGGCGTCGTAGTCGATCTCGCGGACCGCGTCGTCGATGAGCTCGATGGTGTGCTTCTCTGGGGTCAAGGCGGCGACGGTGGGCAGGGCTAGGAGCAAGTTGTTGGACTTGTGGTCTAACAATTTGGCGATCTTCTGGAAGTCCCAGAAATACCGGCTGTGAAAGGCCGGGGTGATCAGCTTGATCCGCATGCGAAGTCTCCGAGCCGAGGGCACCCTCAGGTGCTGAGGGCGCCCTAGGATGGCACAAATCGCCGCTTGTGTTCTTCTGGGCCCCGGACCTAGGCCACTGCGGTGCTTCCGTGCTACGAAGGCGCGTCCTAAGGAGCTTCTTGCCCATGACCGCAAGCCACCGATTCACCCTGCCTGTCGCACGGGAGTGCGAGGAGTTGTTGCAGCGGGAGCTCGTGGGCCTGGGGCTCAAGGCCAAGGTGGTGGGACGGGGTGCTGTCGGCTTCGACGGCACCCTCGAAGATGGCTACCGGGCCTGTCTCTGGTCGCGAGTCGCGAGCCGTGTACTCCTTCATCTGGACCATTTTCCCGCCGAGAGCGCCGACGCCTTGTACGAGGGCGTGAAACGGCAGCCCTGGGCCGAGCATCTGTCTCCTGACGGCAGCATGGCGGTCCATTGCACCGGACGGACCGAGGGCATCACCCACACTGGTTTCGCCGCGCAGAGGGTCAAGGATGCGGTGGTCGATACCCTCCGCAAGCCCGACGGCACCCGTCCAAGCGTGGACCTCGAAGCCCCCGACCTCCTGCTGAACGTCCACCTCCACCGGCGCATGGCGTCTCTTTCGGTCGATCTTTCGGGCCCTTCGCTCCACATTCGGAACACCCGGATCGAGGGCGGGGTCTCCCCCCTCAAGGAGACCTTGGCCGCGGCCCTGCTGTACCTGGCGGACTGGCCGCGGGCTGCGGCCAAGGGGACACCCTTCGTGGACCCGATGTGCGGTGCTGGCACCCTTCTCACTGAGGCTGCCGGCATCGCCCTGGGCCGTGCGCCGGGGCTCCGCCGCACCCAATGGGGCTTTGTGGGCTGGCGAGGGCACGACCGCGCCGTATGGCGTCGCCTGCTCGCTGAAGCGATGCACCAAGAGAAGGTCACCGAAGACAAGAAGCTGAGGATCTACGGATTTGACAGCGACAAGAACCGAGTCCGCGGGGCCCGGATCAACGTGGCCCAGAGCGAGCTCGGCGCCTTCGTCCGGCTCAAGGTACGGACCTTCCAGGATCTTCGGCCACCGACCAACTGGCCAGGCATTCTGGTTGCCAACCCGCCCTACGGAAAGCGCCTCGGTCACGACCAGGACATGGGTCGCTTCTATCGGGAGATGGGCAACCACCTGCGGCGGACCTTCTTGGGCTGGACGGCCTGGTTGATTGTCCAAAAGGACTCTGCAGCCGGACGGCTGGGCCTTCGCCCGAAGCGACGCATTCCGATCTGGAATGGGCCCATCGAGTGTCGCTTCCTGGAGGTCCCGATCTCCGACAAGGCGGTGCAGGGCAGGGGGCCGGGCTGGAACCGGACCGATCCGGCGCCAGACGACTCGGAGCTGCCGGGGGGCGAAGAGCCGGCGGGGAAGGGGACTGACGAGCCTCCATCGGATGCGGGTTAGGGCCCAGCGCTTGGTCCCGCTCCTCTGTCTCTGCTAAACCGCCCGAACTTCACCTCTCGTCTGGGCCCACCTCTCGATGCTCCCCTTTATGACGTCATCCCGCCGCATTGTTGTCTTGCTGGTTCTCGCCTGCGCGGCCTGTGCGCCGGTTCGCGACGATGATCACGACGCCGCTGCCTCCCAGCGCAGCTCCGCCGCTGCGTCCGAGGAGTCGGCCGGGACGAGTGAAGCATCGGAGGCGACCAGATCTCGCCTTGAGCCTACGAACCCATCCACCTCTCGTCCTTCGGAGCCCCCGATGATTTCTGCCCCTTCTGATGTTGCAGCGCCTCCTGCCGATGCCACGACCACAGCTTCCGGTCTTGCTTACAAGGTGCTGAGCGCCGGTTCCGGCGAAGAACACCCTGCTGCCCAGAGCTCGGTCACGGTCCACTACACCGGCTGGACGACGGACGGGAAGATGTTCGACAGTTCCGTTGCTCGCGGCGAGACCATCAGCTTTCCCCTCAACGGCGTCATCGCCGGTTGGACTGAAGGCGTGCAGTTGATGGTTCCTGGCGAAAAGTCTCGTTTTTGGATTCCGGGGAACCTGGCCTACGGCGACACGCCGCGTCGGCCCGGCGCGCCCGCGGGCATGCTGGTCTTCGACATCGAGCTCTTTTCCATTACCAACCCGCCCACGGTCCCCGAGGACGTTGCAGCTCCGCCCACTGATGCGACGGTCACCTCCTCGGGCCTCGCCTACAAGGTCCTTCAGAAGGGCACTGGTGCCCTGCACCCGGTGCCCACCAGCAAGGTGACGGTGCACTACAGCGGGTGGACGACGAACGGGCAGATGTTCGACAGCTCCGTCATGCGCGGCGAGACCATCAGCTTCCCGTTGAACGGGGTCATTTCCGGCTGGACCGAAGGCTTGCAGCTCATGGTTGCCGGCGAGAAGACGCGTTTTTGGATCCCCGGCGATCTGGCTTATGGCGAGACCCCGACGCGGCCTGGCGCGCCGGCAGGGATGCTGGTCTTCGATGTGGAACTGTTCGAGTTCCAGTAGGCCGCAGGCCGCCAAGAAGGCCGTCTAGCAGCCCTCGAAGCCCAGAGCCCAGCTGGTCAGGATGGCCGGGGTGCCCGAGGTCGCCGCGTAGGTTACGACGAGCCGCCATTCTCCGTTTGAGTCGGCTGCGTTGAACATGCTGAGGTTGGATTGGGGCTGGAATGTACTGCTGAAGGGCGGGCAGCCGTCGTAGATAGCTTGTGCAGCCGCATCGTCGAAGATGGTGCTGACGTAGTTCTCCAGAAGGCTGCTGCAACTACTTCCAGCCTGATTGACCAGGTACATGGAGAATCCAAGCGGGTGCCACAGTTCGATGCTGAGGAGCGTCGCGTTGTTAGCGAGGATATCGACCTGTACGTCGAGGTCTGTGATGGCGATCGGTCCGGCACCGACCTGCAGAGTGCTCTCTGCGGCGGAGCCGGGGCTAATTTCTGTGGTCACCGACTGATCGACGATGAGGCAGCCCGTGAGCTTGTTGGCTGATCCGCCGGTGTCGTCGTCGTCTCCGGTGTCGTCGTCGTCTCCGGTGTCGTCGTCTCCGGTGTCGTCGTCTCCGGTGTCGTCGTCTCCGGTGTCGTCGTCGTCGTCTCCCGAATCGTCGTCGTCTCCCGAGTCGTCGTCGTCGTCTCCCGAATCGTCGTCGTCGCCTCCTCCGGAGCCGTCCAACCCATCGCAGTCCTGGTCGACCCCGTCCCCGACGGGGTCATCCGCTCCGGGGTGGATCGTCGCGTCGTTGTCGTTGCAGTCCTGGCCTGTGGCGTTGGCGTAGTTGTCCTGGTCTGCGTCGACTCCATCGGTTCCATCACAGTTTGAGTCGGTGCCATCCCCATAGGCGTCGGGTGCTCCCGGATAGACCAGTGGGTCCTGAGGATTGCAGTCGACATCGTCGTCGAAGCCATCTTCGTCGAAGTCCAGATCGATGTTGGTGCCGAGGCACGAGGCTGAGGTGAAGGTCAGCACAGCTCCGATGCCAAGCAGCAGGCCTCTCGTCCTAGTCACAAACCTCACACTCCGTCTCGCAGCTGTCTGTATCCGAACACCCCTGCTCCTCCCGGCCTGGAGTGGTGCAGGCACAGCCTTCCTCGCTGCAGTAGTGGCTTGTTTGGCAGTCGGGTCCCTCTCCGCAAGAGGATGCGGCCAAGGCGAAGAAGAGCAATCCTATGACCTGGGCCGTCTGCATTGGTCAAACGATACGACAGCGAATGGGCCCTGAGCGTGGCACAATCCAAAAAGCAGCGATCTATGCGAACGACGAACACCAGTCTATTGGCCCTCCTTCTCACTTTGACTTTGGTCGCTTCCTGCGGGCGGACGCGGGGAAGCGACGACGAGGACGACGATGGGGGTGGGGGCTCCGGCATCGACATTCCTATTCCCGAGGACGTGACAGATTGGGCCCCGACGTCCCTACGCCGGCTGATACCGAGCGAGTACTGGAATACTCTGGTCGACATCTTCCCCGACAACTACTTCAGCGTTGGCCACCCGATGGCGACCAACCTCCCGGTCAACGGCTTCGAAAACAACGAAGAGATCGGTGCGGCGACCGCCCTGCGGGTCGAGCAGGAGCGCCACAATGCCCGCGCAGTCGCTGCGCAGATTCAACCGCAGCTCAACGGTGAGCTGGGCTGCGAGGACACCGGCTTGGATACCGAGCTGCCTTGTCTCGAAGAGTGGCTGCAGAACACGGGATGGAAGTTCTTCCGGAGGCCGATGTCGGGCGCAGAGCGTCAGGTCTTTCTCGACCTGTTCGCGAAGTGGCGTGGGGAGGTGGGCTATACGCCCGCCCTCGAGATGGTCCTCCAGCTCCTGCTTCAGTCGCCTGAGTTCCTCTACCGTCTGGAGTTTGGGGTGGAGGGAGCCGAGTCGGTTCTCTGGGCTGAGGACGAGGATGCCAAGCGCCTGGTTCCCCTGGATGAGTATGAAATCGCGAGCCGTCTTTCCTATCTGCTGACAGCGAGTCTGCCCGACGACGGGCTTTTCTCGGCCGCCAGCAACGGGAGGCTCTCTAGCGCTGACGAGCGGGAAGCGCAGGCTCTTCGCCTGCTCGCAACCGACCGGGCCCGGGCCTCAGCAGTTGATTTTCACCGCCAGTGGCTAGACCTCAACCGGGTGGCCAACCTCTACAAAGACAACTCCATTCACGGGAACTGGACCCGGGATCTGGAAGCGTCGATGCGGGAAGAGACGCAGCGCTTCGTCGAGGACGTCCTCTTCGACAACGAGGGGACCTACCAAGCCCTATTGACGGCCAACCGGACGGTCGTCGACGACCGCTTAGCGGATCACTACGGGCTCTCTTCGCCTGGCGGCGACTGGGCGATTGTCGACATGCCCACCAAGGAACGGGCCGGTCTCTTCACCCAGGGAAGCTTCCTCGCCTACCGCGCACATCCGGTCTACGCCTCCCCAGTCAAGCGCGGTGCCTTCCTCCTGGAGCGCGTGCTTTGCGATAGCCCAAGCCTGCCCCCGGGCAACGAGGCCTTCTTCCCGCCCACGGAGGAGGATTTTGCGGAGGCCGAGACCAACCGGGAGCGCTATGAACTGAAGACTGCGGGCAACGAGTGCCAGGGTTGCCACCACACCATCGACAACCTCGGCTTCCCCTTTGAGCGCTACGACGCCGTGGGACGCTTCCGCGACACGGACGGAGATCATGAGGTGAACTCGGTCGGTGAACTCGTGGACACCGACGTCGACGGCAGCGTCGGCGACGCCATCGAGCTGGTCGCCCGTCTGGCCACAAGCGAACAGGTGCACCGATGCTACGCGACCCAGTGGTTCCGTTATGCCAATGGCCGCTTGGACCGGGCCGGTGACGCGGCCGACATCACGCCGATTGCAGACGCGTTTTGGGGCGAGGGCAGTTCCTTTGCGTCCCTCATCGTGGCCCTGGTGCGCAGCGAGCGCTTCGCCCAGCGCACCGAGATCGTTCCGGGAGAGTGAAGATGCGTACTTTCCGCCCGACTCGACGCCAATTCCTCGCCGGTAGCGCCGCGGGCCTGGGTGGTCTCTTCTTGCCCTCGGTCCTGCCTGCAGGCTCGAGCGCGCCGCGTCGGCTCATCTTCTTCTACACCCTCCAGGGGACCGTCCACGACAACTGGAAAATGCGACCCTACGGCGAGCCGGAGGATCAGGACTGGGAGTTCTCGCTGTCCGGCCTTAGCGAGGATCAGTTCTCCGAGATCCTGAGGCCGCTGTACGGGCTTCGCGACAAGCTGGTCGTGGTGGATGGCTTGGCGCTGGCGACTGCGATGAAGGACATCAACTTCGGTCCCCACGCTCTGGGCCAGAACCACAGCCTTACCGGTGCGAACATCCACCCCGTTAGTTCGCTCACTGCTGTTGCTACCGCACCCTCGGTGGATCAGATCATCGCCGATGCCGTCCGCGTCGGTGGCCAGTGGACCTCCTTGCAGTTCACGACCCAAGGCTACACCGAGGCCGGTTGCATCTACGGGCTGAACAACGAACCCCTCCACCTCGACAACGAGCCGCAGGAGGCCTGGGAGCGCATCTTCGACCAGGTCACCGACACGGCGCTGTTTGGCAACAATGCCGAGGTCCTCGCAGCCCAACAGCCGACGGTCTTGGAGGCCGTGGCCGCTCGGTACGAGGCCTTGTCCCCCCGCATGAGTGCGCTGGACAGGCAGAAGCTGGATCGCCATCGGGACCTCATCCGCGACACCCAGCAGCGGCTCGCCAACCCGATCGAGTGCAGCGCAGGCGTTGTGCCGGAGAGCCAGGACTTTTGGGCCAACCTGCCGCCTGAGGCCCACTTTGACCTGACGTTGGAGGTCTTCTCCAACATGATGGCCACAGCCCTCAGCTGCGACATGACGCGAGTGGCTTCTATCCAGCTCGTAACGCTGCCGTCGGAGATCGTGAACATTCCCAACACCGACATGCACAACGGCTTCGCCCATGACGTCGAGCGCCTGCCTTCTGCGAAGGAGACCATGACCCTGTATAGCGCGCAGGTCGCCCAGCGTTTTAGAGACTTCTGCGAGCTGCTGGACGGAATTCCAGAAGGCGGCGGCAGCCTCCTGGACAAC
>CAZQTQ010000010.1:0-14224 GCA_964596025.1 uncultured Rickettsiales bacterium | reverse complement strand
GTGGTGTGGTTGGGCGAGCTGGGTGATGGCGCCCACAACATGGGGCCCTGGCCGGTGGTGATCGCCGGATCCGGAGGAGGGGTGCTGCCAACCGGGCGCTACATTCGCTACGCGCCGACCACGCCCATCGCCTCGACCTGGCTAGGCGGCACGGATCGGGTCGGTCCACCCCACAACAAGTTCCTTGTCTCCCTGGCCCAGATGATGGGCCTGGACATCAACTCAGTCGGCCTGACGGGGATCTACGGTGACGGCGGCGCGGAGATCGACCTGACGGGGCCCTTGCCGGGATTGCTGGGCTAGACGGCCGTCGCCGCCAGGCGAGCGCGAAGAGCAGCAGTCCCGCCGCTGCCGGCCGGACTTCGGTCACCGAGCAGCTACAGCCTCTGATCGCGGTCGCGGCGCTTCCCCCACTGTCGTTGCCTCCCGTGTCGTCGGCGGCGCTGTCGTCGTCGTCGCTGCCCGCGTCGTCGTCTCCGGTTGCGTCGTCGTCTCCGGTCGCGTCGTCGTCTCCGGTCGCGTCGTCGTCTCCGGTCGCGTCGTCGTCGTCGTCGCCCGCGTCGTCGTCGTCGCCGCTTGCAAAGACCACCGCTGCTGCCGCTACCTGAAGTTCGCCTCGATCCGCTGCGGAGATCCCGTCGTGACTCCAGCTGAGGCCCACAGGGCTCTCGCCGGTCACCGCTGCATAGACCACACAAGCCGTCAGGTAGGTGCCATGGACCGAAGGATGGCTCCCATCTCCCGAATAGAGACGAGTGAACAGAGTGTCGCCTTCCGTCGGCGTTTCTCCGTCTGCCTGGACGGACTCATAGATCGCCTTCCACGCCTCTCCGGCATAGACGATGCCCGCTGCTCCGCCCGCACTCACGACAGCGTCTCTGTAGGCCTCATAGCCCTCGTTTAGGAGCTGCTGCATGGTCAGGAAGTCGGGAAAGCGCCAGCTATTGGCTTCGTCGCCGTCTCTGCGGCCCCAGGTGGCCAGCAGCCGGGTGGCGGCGCCTTGGTCCTCAGCCAAAGCTGCGAGGCCTACTGCGCCGTCCCGCGAGTCCTGCCACTCCTGCTGGCTCTGGGGAAAACCGGGGATCTGGCTCTGGTCCTGAAGGACGACCAAGTCCCATTGATGCTCGGGCGCATTGTCGGTGAGGTAGGTCGCGAGATCGGAGCTGCCGCTCGCGTCTTCGTAGTGTTGCGCCAGGGTGTAGCCGCCAGGCGCTACCTTCACGATGCTGAGGTCGGTCCACTGCGGCTGACCCTCTTCGATCAGGTGGCGGTAGGAGGCCTCCAGCGAGTCGGGTCCATTGGCGGAGGTGTAGCTGTTGCCGACGAAGAGGACGGCGTGGTCGGCAGCCCCGGCCGGACTTTGGGCGAGCAACGCCGCCACAGTGACCAGCGGAAGCAGGGCATAGAGTGGCCGCTTCATGCCCCGCAGCCTAGCAGCCGGCCGGATGCTAGGAGCGGCCCAAAGTCGTCCGAAGGAGCTCTAGTTTCCGACGTAGGGAGCGTTCCCTACGGAGAAGACCTCGCCCCCGCGGGCGACGATCAGCAGGCCTTGTCCGGAAGGCGTGACTGACATCCCCATGATTTGGCCCGCCTCGACGTCGCCGCGGTCGAAGGAAAACGGCGTCGCTGAACCGTAGGCGTCGATGTCGCCGTCAGCCTTGAGGGTCCAGTAGCCCTGGGAACCAGGCACGGACTCGATGTCCCAGACGATTCCGCTGGGCAGGAAGCCCGCGCCGGAAGTGGCCGGCCCGCCAAGGTCGCTGGCGTCGCCGAAGGGATAGACGTTGCCCTGGCTGGAGGCCACCCAGTAGCCGTTCCCACTGGGGGTGGGCGCGATGCCGACCGCCATCTCGCCGGGCTCCAGCGTCGCCGAACCGGCTAGCGGCGCGTCGCCGTAGGCCCGGACCACGCCGTCGGCGGCGAGCAGCCAGTAGCCGTTGCCGCTGGCAGTAGCTGCCATGTCCATGAAGCCCGCCTCGACCATCGTGCCGACGGTGTCGCCGTGGTACTCGGCGCTGCCGTAGTCGTGGACGCGGCCGGCGGAGGTGAACAGCCAGTAGCCGGTGCCGCTGGGGTGGGCGACGATTCCGTGGACCGTGGCGGTCACGTCCTCGGTGCCGTTGCCGTAGTGGCCGGCTGCGCCGTAGGCCTCAACCACGCCGTCGGCGTTGACCGTCCAGTAGCTCGCGCCGTCCGGAGCGAGGGCGAGGTCGTAGATGACGGCCTCGTTGAGCTCGGCGTCGGTCGGGTCCTCTTCCTCGAGATCTTCGAGCGAATCGGCGATGGCTCCAGCGTGCTCGTCGGCGATCTCGTTGAACCAGTCGGGGTTGTCGGTGAGCAAGGTGGGAGGAGTCGGCTCCTGGTAGTCGGGTCCGAGTCCTTCGTCCTCTGTCTCGCAGTCGGGGTCCCAACTCGGCCCCTCGAAGGGCAGCTCGTAGACGTAGTCAGCGACGTTGTAGGGGCCGAGGCCGGGGGTGTTGACTGAACCATTGACTGTGAAGGGGCCGATGCCAAAGCTGGCGCCTATTGACGTGCCGACGCCGTACTGGAGGGCCAACTCGACCTCGTTGCAGTCCAGGTCTGCGCGGGCCTGCCCGTAGGGCTCAACCGCTCCCCAGACGTCAAAGAGGCCGACGTACATTTCGGCAGTCAGGCGGAAGCGGAGGCCCATCTTGGCGAGGACCCAGCTGTCGAGATCAAACTCTGGCTCCATGATGCCCATGGAGAATTCGGTTCCCGAGCGCGCCTGGAAGCCGCTGGTCCCTGCACTGACCCCCACCATCATCATGCTGCTCCCCGTGATCCCGAGCTTGGTAGAGATGCGGGACATGGCCTGCACCTTCCAGGTCAGGTCGGTGTTGAGCTTGAGGACGCCTTGGACCGGTACCGGGCCGATGGCGAAGGCGAAGGGGTAGACGGGGAAGGGGTTGGGAATTGGCAAGGCCCCGCTCTTGGTGATGCCGAGCGCGAAGGAGGGCTCAAGGTAGACGTCGTAGTCGGACTCCAGCGAGACGTCGATCGAGACCTCGGCTCCGCAAATGAAAAGGGGCGGCCACCAGCAGGGGTCAATCTTGCCGGAGAAGGTCGCAGTGGGACGTACGTCAAATCGAGCGCCAGCCCTCAGCTTGTAGTTTTCGAGTCCAATGGTCTCCTGCCAGAGCGTCACGGAGAGGTTGGCGATGAAGCGTTCATCTGCGTTTTCATCCCCGCTTTCGGCCGGCTCCATCAGCTGGACTGTCTCGACCGGATAGGTGATGACGTGACGCCACTCGGCGTGGACGAACATCTCATTGAAGGTGGCTTTGGTCGCCAGCACCTGCACCTGGTAGCCGGCTTGGTCGATCGTCTGGATGCGGTGGCCAAACGCGAGATCGCCCGTCTTGACGATGATGTTGCCTTCTTCGATGCCGGTGGCCTCTGGCGAGCACAGCAGGTCGATGGCTAGGAGCAACTCGCCCTCCTGCAGGCTGTCGTCCTCGAGGCTCGCGACTCGGCTCAAGCAGGGCGAGTCGTCGAGAAGGATGACGTCGTTGCTGACCAAGATCTCGTCGTACCAAGTGGCGTCGAACTCCTCGGCCAGCTCCTCGCGCGTGCGTCCTCTCCACGGGTCGCCGTCGTAGGGGTCGGGGTCCATTGTGTCCCAAGAGGGGCGCTCAATGGGTTCGATGTCGGAGCCATTGTCACAGGCGGGAAGGGCTGCGACAGAGAGGGCTGCGAAAGTGAGGAGAATCCGGCGGTTCATGGGTTGCCTCCCTCCTGCAGAGGCTGTGCTCCGCAGGATCTGGGAGACACTTGAACACTGGGCATTGAAGAAGTCAAGAAAATGTCAAGTATGGTGCGTAAAACGGCCTAATTGGAGAGGGAGTGGAGTGCGAGCCGGCGGATTTTTTGGAGCGAAACGAGGCGCTGCGGCCCCATCATTGCTGGTCACTGGAGTGTCCATACCGCTGGACGCTGGAGTGACCCTTGCTGTGTGGATCCCACGGTTCTGCCTGCTGCTCCTGGAGGGCCTCCCGGGCCGGGTCCGCCCCCGGCGAAATGGACGTGTTCACGCGTGTGCGCATGAGCTAAGCCGCGACGCTCTGGAGACTTCGGTTCGATGGCCTTGAAGCCAGGCCTCCCTGCTACTTTCGCCCCATCGAGCCTCCCCCCGCTTCCACTACGACCTGGGAGGCTAGCGGCCGACGATTGTCTTGGGGTCGGCTGCTGGGCCCTTCCGACTTCCCCGAAGCTGCAGGGCCTCCTGCGTTCTTCCCTTCTGCCCCCCCCTGGCTCATGTCCACACCATCCCTCCCTGTTGACCGCGCTGATCGACGGAGCGGGCCTGTCCGATCGCATGGATGCCTTGCAAGAGGCGGCCAAGGCCGGGCTGAAGGAGACGATCTGTGCGCCCTTTGCCCTCGGCTCCCTACGGCAAATGGGGCTCAGCGCGATGGTCGAGATCTTCGCCTACGAACACATGCTCGCTCACCTCAGCAGCCGGATTTCGTCCGCGCTGAAGGCACACCGTGGCCTCAACAAGGAGGCTCTGCACTGGTTCGATCACCACAGCGAGGTCGACATCGGTCACGCCGAAGAAGCCCTGGTGACCCTGGCCGACTACGTTGCCTACTACGAGTTCTCCGATGCCGATGCCGATGCCGAGGCCACGGCCATCATCGACGGCACCCTGGTCGAGAACACCTTCATCAAGCGGTAGTTCGACGGGTTTTAGCCGGTCTGGAGGCCGGAGACTTGCCGTTGCCGGTTCGCCGTTGCTCTCTCGGTGGCTAGTAGCAACTGGTGTCAGCTTCTGAGGCCAAGTAGGTGTAGTTGACGGCTTCCCAGGCGCTTGCGATCTGAAGTTCACTCCAGCGTTCATCGTCCTGGTGCCAGGCGAGGATCCCACGGTAGAGGACGATGTCGGGGTTCTCATCGGTCTGGGGGTATTGAAGATAGAGCTGGAAGAGGAGGAAGCTCTGGGGAGGGACGGCGCCGTTCTGGATCTCCTCGGACACCGCCTTGCAGGTGTCATCCTGGTCGACCTGGATCACCCACTGATCGGGAGCAGGCTCCTGGCCCGGCCAGCCCTCACTCCCCTCGGTGACCAGCGTCCCGTCTGCGCTAATCGCTACGCCAAACTCTTCCCGGTTGTCCTCGTTGCAGTTGGTGTTGACCGAGCACGATGAAGAAGACAAGACCCAGTGTTTGGGGATGCACACCCCCGGATTCGGGTTGTAGTCCTCAGCGATGGCGTTAGCGCCCGTCACCTCGAGCAGAGCGCTGCTGCTGTCGATCCCGCTCAAGGTCTTGATGGGGGGACAGCAGCCCTGAAAGAGCAGAGAGGCGAGAACGACGAGGGCTGCACAGGCTGGGCCTCGGGCACTTTGGATTTGGGTCATGGTGTCTCCCATTCGCTGAGGCGACGCTCATCATTGACGGCGCTCTGGAGGAGAACACCGGCATCAAGCGGCACTTCGACGGGTTCTAGGCAGTCTGCAGGCCGAAGAATCGACTCATGTGCTCGACGACGTCCGTGGGCTCCTCGTGGGGCAGCCAGTGGGTGGCCTCGGGGTAGCGCACTGCGCGCCCATCGGTGCAGACCTCGAGTGTGGGTTCGATAAGCTCGGTGCCCAAGAAGAGGTCCCCCTCGCCCCACAGCAAGAGGGTGGGAGCTGCGACGGTGCTGTCCGTTCGCTTGGGCGGATGGCGCAGCGCCGCCCGGTACCAGTTGATGGTCGCCCGCAGGGCTCCGGGCTGCTTCCAAGCCGCGACGTGGTCCACGAGACCCTCGTTGGTGAACGTACCCGGCCGCGCCGAGCGGATCATGTTCCAGCGGAGGCCCCTGCAGTCCTTGCGTCCCAGGAGCCATTCGGGGATCCAGGGCAGCTGAAAGGCGGCCATGTACCAACTGCGTCGGAGCTGTCGGAAGTGGCGTCGGGCGGTGCGTTCGAGGACATCGGCCGGAGGGCAATTGACGACCACGAGCTGTTCGACCCGCCCGGGATGGCGGCGGGCGATGTGCCACGCGACGGCTCCGCCCCAGTCATGCCCAACGATCCGGGCCCTCTCTCTGCCGAAGTGGTCCACGACACCCACGATGTCGGCGGCGAGCAGATCGAGACAGTAGTCGCGGATCTTGGGGGGCTTCTCGCTCGTGTTGTAGCCCCGCTGATCGGGGGCCACGACCAAGAAGCCCTGCTGGGCCAAGAGGCCCATGTGGACCTCCCATGCGCCCCAGTATTCCGGAAAGCCGTGCAGCAGGACGACGAGCGGACCGTCCTGGGGACCGCTGGAGGCCACGTGCAGGCGGACGCCGTTGGTCTCGATGTCCTGGTGGTCGATGGGGTGGTCCACGGGATCAGGCCTCGGGTAGCTCGGTGGTCTTGGGGGCAGGGGGCCTCTCTTCCTCCCGTCGGATCCACTCGGCGAGGATGCGCTCGCGGCGCTCGTCCCACTGCGGGGCATAGAGGCCGGCGAGTCGCCGCTGGCGCCCGGCTTCGGCGAGGAGAATGGCGGCCGCAGCGGCCACGTTGATCGAGTGGCCAAAGCCCTCCATCGGGATCTTCACCACCGCGTCGGCGGCGGCAAGGATCTCCTCGGAGCAGCCGCAGCGCTCTTGCCCTACCACGAGCGCCGTGGGCCGGGTCCAGTCGACCTCCCAGTATGGGACAGCATCGGCCCGAGGCTGGGCGACGACGAGGCGCAGTTCCCGGGCCTGCAGGTGGTCGAGGGCCTCCGTCTGGCTGTGGTACGGGTGTACCAGAGTCCACTTCGCGGCGAAGCCCGAGGCCAGCCGCGAGATGCGGGGGATAGGTACGTCGGTGTAGAGCAAGCCCACAGCCCCCACCCCAAACGCGTCGGCCGAGCGCACGATGGCCGACGCGTTCAGCGGGTCGACGAGGTTCTCTAGCACCACCTCAAGGTCAAACTGGCGGCGTTCCAAGACCTCGCGCATGCGGGTTCTTCGCTCTTGGGAGATTGGCCCCCCGTACTTGCGTCCCATTCTGCTGCTACTTGGTCGTCATCACCCAGACCCCGTCCCAGTTTGGGCCGGGGCTGTTGGCGGCGAAGTGCTTGCAGCGCTCGAGGTACAGGCTCGAGACGCGATCATCGAGGCGGATCGTGCTCAGTGTCTTGAAGTGGTGGGACGCCGTATCCCAGTCCTGGGCCCGGTAGGCGGCGAGAGCCTCCTGGCTTTGGGCCAGGAATGCCGGCACGTCCGGAATGGCCCCCTCGTCGAGGGCGTCGAGTACCTCGAAGATGGCGACCGGCTGCTTCTTGCCCTGCACCCGGATGCGGTCGACCTCACGCAGGAGGTAGTCGGACTGAAGCTCGCCGCAGGTACTCTCACTGATGAGGATCCGGGACCCGTAGGTCTTAGTCGCGCTCTCGAGTCGGGCCGCCAAGTTCACCCCGTCGCCGATGACGGTGTAGTCCATGCGCTTGCGTGAGCCGATGTTTCCGGAGACGACCTCGCCCGTGTTGATGCCGATGCCGATCTCGATGGGCTCCTTGCCTGCGCCCACTCGTTCCGTGTTGAAGCGCCGCAGGGCCGCTGTCATTTCGATGGCCGAGCGCAGGGCGTTGTCGGCGTCTTCGGGAGTCGAAAAGAGCGCCCCGTAGACCGCGAGGATGGCGTCGCCGATGTACTTGTCGAGGATGCCCTGGTGACTGACGACTACGTCAAACATGATCGTGAAGTAGTCGTTCAGTAGCTGCACGGATTCCTGAGGGCCGGCCCGTTCCGAGAAGCTCGTAAAGGCGCGGATGTCGCTGAACAGAATCGTCGCGGGCTGCAAGGTTCCGCCCAGGGCCGCCTCGCCTTCCTCCAGCAGCTTGTCGGCGACCTCTTTGGTCATGTAGCGGGCCATGGTGGTCCGCAGGCGGCGTTCGGTGGTGATGTCTTCGATGATGAGGAGGCCGCCAATTCGTCCCCCCTTGGCGTTGTTGAGGGCGTGGGTCGTGACGTGGGCCGCGATCTCTTTGTTGCCCGATTCCGCCGCACTCAGGGGGAGGTGCAGAGAGCTGTCTGGGACGTAGTCGGAGTTGCCGGTCACCAGCGTTTGCTCGATGGTCTGCGCCAGCCACGCGTTGCTTCCGGCGAACAGCGATTTGGCCTGCGCACCGAGCAGGGCATCGCTATCTGCGAGCTGAAACAAGGCCAGGGAGGCGCGGTTCGCTTTGGTGATTGTTCCCTCGGCGTCAAAGCTGACTACGCCGGACTTCATGCTCTCCAGGATGGCCTCGTTGTAGTTCTTGATGTTGACGACGTCTTCGAACAGTTGGGCGTTCTCGATTGCGATTGCGGCTTGGGCAGAGAAGGCCTGCAAGCGCCTCTCGTCGATCTTCCGGAAGGTCCCGTTGTTCTTGTTAAGTACCTGCACGACTCCGATGGCTTTGCCGGTCTTGCTGTTGACCCGCATGCAGAGGATGGACCGCGTGCGGTAGCCCGTCTTCTTGTCGACTGCGCGGTTGAAGCGCTCGTCGGAGTAGGCCTCCTTGATGTTGATGGTCTTGCCGGTGGTGAAGACCGAGCCGGCAATGCCGATGCTGGATGGAAAGCGGATTTGCTCGACATCCACGCCTTGCGCCACGTTTGCCCACAGCTCTCCTGAGCGGGCGTCGTGGAGGAAGAGGGTGCTCCGGTCTGCATCCAGGATCTCGGTGACCGACTCCATGACCATATGGAGCAGGGGCTGGAGCTGGATCTCTGCTGACATGGCGGTCGTGACTTCGAGCAGCTTGGACTCGCTTCGATGGACCATGGTCAGCTTCTCGTTGACCAGATCGCGTACTTGGGCGCGGAAGGCCACCAAGAGGACGATGAGGGCGACGATCAGAGACACGGCCAGGGCGGTCTCTTGTTCCAGCGTGCGTTCGAGGACGCTAATTGCGAGCGTTGTGGGCACCCTGAGAAACCCCGATCCAGTCCATACGAGCCGGAAGGACTTAGACTCCGACTGCCGATCCTAACAGCCGGTGCGACGCAGTGTTCGGACTGTCGGGCGGGGCTCAGTGGGCTCCAGGGCAGGTGCGGACGAGCATGGCCCGGAGAGAAAGCTCCTGGTAGAACGACCAGAGCCACTGCTTGGGAGTCCGGCGCATGCGACGAAACTTAGCCCTCCTTCTCTGGCTTCTCCTGGTCGGCCTCGCGGCGGGATCGGCTTGCACCGACGACGGAGGCAGCCTGGATCCGGGGGATGACGATGACACTGCTGTTCCCGGCGACGACGACGACGACGACGACGACGACGACGACAGCGGCAGCGGCGACGACGACGACGCGGTCGGCAGTGCGGTGGTTCTCAGCGGAGTCGTTACCCGCGGCGTTCCTCCGGTTCTGGACGGCATCGGCACCTTGGTGGTCCGGGTTTTCAGTGATCCACCTCCGCAGGGGGAGCTGGTGGGGGACTGGGTGCTGGAGGACGCGGACTTCAGCGCGAGTGATGCCGAGATCCCGTACGAGATCACGGGTCTCGGGGCTCAAGCATCGCCTTTTTCTATCATTTGCTTCCTCGACGACGACGAGAGCGGCGGCCGGCCAGACGAAAACGACATGCGGATTCGGCCGCGGATCGAACTGGTCATGGACCAGGGTGGCAACTACACCCAGAACATCGAGTTCAACGGCTACGGGACCCCCCCTGGGGGTGGTGACGACGATGACTCGACGGGCGACGACGACGACTCGACGGGCGACGACGACGACTCGACAGGCGACGACGACGACTCGACAGGCGACGACGACTCTGCCGCAGGGGACGACGACTCCGCCGCAGGGGACGACGACGATTCGGGGGGACGATGAAGGCTCCCGTTCTGGGCGCGCTTGTTCTTCTTGCTCCCCTGTCTCTCGCTTGCGACACCGCCGACGGGCAGGTTCCCGAGTTCCACCTCACCGACTTGAATGACGAGTCGCAGAGCTTTGGTCAGGTCATTTCCCCTCGCGACTACCTCGAGCAGATCAGCGGTTGGTATTTCGCCCACGCCACCTGACCCTACTGCAGTAGCCAGTTTGGCTACCTCGACACGCTGCAGTCGGAGCTGGACGGAGAGCTTGGGGAGGGCTGGGGCCGCATTCACGGGGTCAACGAGATCGGCTTCGAGGAGGGCAACGAGGCCATCACCGAAGGGCGAAGGTTGCCCTGGCTTCAAGACGACACCGAACGACAGGTGTGGTCGAGCTGGGAGGTCCGGTACCGCGACCTGGTCGTCCTCGATCGGGCCAATGAACGCTCCGGCGTGCTGAACTTCACGGCCAATGACTTGGCTGAAGAGGAGAACTATGCGGCGGCGCGACAGCTGTTCTTGGACGCCGCCGCCTCGAGTGAACCCTAGGGCCCCCGGGCTTCCCGGAGCTCCGGCCCCTAGTTCTCGCGGGGTACCTTGAAAACTTCGGTCTGCACTTCATCCGGCAGGAAGGTCGGATCGTCGTCCTCCGGGCCGTAGCGTAATTCCAGGCTGTCCGCCTCTTCCGGTTGTTGCAGCGCCCGGTACTGCTGGGCGGCCAGAAGCCCGCAGGCCTGTGCGCGGTGGCTGCGACCGTACTCTTCTGCCAGGGCGGCTGCCTGCGCCAGGAGGCGGGCAGAGTCGTGATCCACCGGTGACTTCCCAGGCTGGAAGTCCTTGACGTGGTCCCAGTCCCGATCGAAGGACTCCCAGTCCTGGATGGCAGCGTGGCAGGGCAAGAGCATGTTGGTGATCAACTCAGAGAGTGCGGTCCGCCCCGCTTCGTCGAACTCTTGGCGCGCCTGGGTGATGACGTCGCGGGCCCTTCGGAAGAGGCCACGCTCCAGCAAAACCAGCCCCAAGTTGGTTCGTGGTGCTGCGATCCACCCACTTCCGAGCGCTTCGCTGAGGAGTAGGGAGCGGGAGTAGGCTTCTTCCGCGGTCGACAGGTGTCCTCGCTTTCGTGCGACCTCGCCTTGAAGGACGCATGCATCGCTCTCGTCGGCCAGGTGCCCAAGCTGGACGGCTAGCTGCCTCGCTCGGAACGAGTGAACCGCGGCTTCGTCGAGGCGGAGCGGACGAATGAGGATGCCGCAGAGGATCAGCCGGACCCGAATTTCTTGGCGGAGGAGGCCGTGCTTGAGGACCAGCTCTAGGGCGCGTTCCAGAACGAACTTGGCCTCACGAACCTGGCCCACGAAGCCGAGTGTGTCGCCGTAGACCGTGAGGGCTCGAGTCAGGGTGGGCGGCTCGCCGAGTTCTTCGGCGATGGCGAGGGCTTCGCCTTGCATTCGGGCTGCCTGGTCTTGGTCTCCAGCGTTCCGGATCGCCCGTCCCAGCAACAACTTGGCCTCTACGATCCCCTGGCGATTCCCCGCCTCCTCGAACAACGACAGTGCCTCTTCAACTAGGGGGAGGCTCGCCTTCACTCCCTTCCTTGCTTGAATCGCGGGGGCAAAGGCCATCAGAGCTTGGGCTCGGAGATCCGGCCAGCCCTTGGCCTTGGCATGCGCAGCGATCGTCTGGCTCTCCTCCATCAGTTCGTCGTAGCGACCCGAACGGCCAATCAGCCGAAGTGCCTGGACGCGAGCTTCGAGCCGTCGTCGGTCGTCGGAAGCAGCGTCCAGACGGTCCAGTAGGGCACCGTGGTCCTCATAAAGGCGCTCAGCTGTCTTGTGGTTGCCCTGTTCTAGGTTCCAGATGAAGGCCTGAAGAGTGGCGTCGACGGCATCGCCCAACATTCCGGCTTCTCGGAAGATCCTCGCCATGCGAGCGCCTTCACCTGGCCGCACCTGATCCTTCAGCGCTTGGGCACAGGCCTGGTTCCGCTGGGCCCACTTCGCCCGGTTCTTGCACGCCAGTACGATGCTCTCGCGGGCCAATCCATGGGCGAAACGAAAGCCCGCTTCGTCTTCACGGATCAGGCCCAGGTCTGCGAGCCGGGGTTCCAGCCCTTCGGGGATGGTAAAGCCGGCAGCTGCGCAACACAGTGCCCACTCCAGCCGGTCCACCGATTGGCCGAGTGCCGCGGCAAGCTCGAGACCGATTCGTTCAACGGGGGGCCGGCCTTGCAGCATGGACTCGATGCGGGTTCGCCAGACCGCCTGTAGGTCGGGGGGTAAGGAGGGGTCAGCGCCCGGTGCAAGCGCGAAGCCGTCGTCGCCGGGAAGGAGCAAGCCCCGTTGGACCCAATCGCCGACGAGTTGGGAGGCAAAGAGCGGGTTTCCGCCGCAGCGCTCGGTGACCTCGTCGACTAGCGGCCCTCGCAGTTTCAGCAGATCCCGCACCAGGGAGCGCAGTTCGGCGTCTTCGAGGGGGCCCACCCGGACCTCGCTGGCCGTCGGATGGGACAGTAGACGTTCGAGGAGACTGGACCCCACGCTGCCCGGGCCCACCTCCTCGTCGCGAACCGTGGCCACCACCAGGATCGGCCCGACGGGGTCGGTGGACGACAGTAGGTCTTCGACCAGTGCCATCGAGCCGATCCCCCAGTGGAGGTCATCAAGCCAGAGGAGCTGGGGGTAGCCGCGGGCGAGGGAGCGCAGAAGAGAAATGATTAGGGCGCGCTGCTCCGCGCTGCTGGAGAAGCGCACCCGCTCTTGACCAAGGCGCGCCGGCTCCACAAGCTCCCAATACGCGTCTCGTAGATGCTCGCCCTCGAGCCCAAGGCTGGCCATCCGCTGAAAGATGCGGGAGCCAATCTTCTCGCCTTTGGCGGAGCTCACCCGGAGGACGTCCCGAAGCAGAGGCCGGACGCCGTGGAATGGACCTTGTGAGGCGTCGTGGGCCGCCCACGAGACCTCCGCAGCCCCGGTCTCGACGGCTCGTTGGCTCAACCAACGGGCCAGACGGCTCTTTCCCATGCCCGGCGGGCCCCGCAGGACCACCAGGTGGGGTTCTTGGGTCTCGACGGCTTGCTCCAGCGCGGACCAAAGGGCCTCCCGCTCCGTGTCGCGGTTGACCAGCGGAGGCTGACGGAGTCCGTAGAGGCTGATGGCGGCGGAATGGAAGGGCTGGTCGGTGGGTGGGTCCTCGTCCCAGACCTTGGTGAAGATCAGACGGCGTGGATCCCAGCGCTTACCGCTCTCGAGGGATTGGAGTGCAGCCATCGCTTGGGCAGCCCGCTGAAGGCGGCTGTTTGGCGAGCGGCGAAGGAGCATGGCCAGCCAATTGCCAAGAAAGGCCGGCATCTCCAAGCGAGGCTCGAAGGCCGGCAGGCTGTCCGCCATCTGGAGTTGCAAGGTCTCTTGGAGTGTTGTGCCGAGGAAAGGGGGGCGCCCGGTACACAGAGCCCAGCAGAGGCAGCCCAGGGAATAGAGATCAGACCAGGGTCCGATGTCGTCCGGATCGCCCAGAAATCGTTCGGGGGCGGTGTAGCCGGGACTCCACCCGACCACATCGTCTTCGTCCATCGCCTCGCCAGGCGTCGTCTGGACGAGTGCGATTCCGAAGTCGGTGAGCTTGGCCCGCACGCGACCGCCGGGGAGGTGAGTCAACAGGACGTTGCCGGGCTTGATGTCTCGATGGATGACTCCGCGGGCGTGGGCATGGGCGAGTCCTGCGAGGACATCGAGGATGACGGCTCGCAGGCCACGCCAGGTCGCCTGGGTGTCCTGTTGGCTGAGACTCCCTCCGGAGATGTACTCCATGGCGAGGAAGAGCCCTCCGGCTGTGAGGACTTGGGGCTGCGCCTGAGCTTCTGCTTTCGTTACCTGTCCGTAGTCGTAGATCTGGACGATGGACGGGTGGTCTAGGGCTGCAACGGCACGCACTTCGCGTCGGAAGAGGCGCACCTGTTGTTCTTGGTTGGCGAGCTCCGACCGCAGCAGCTTGATCGCCGCTGGACTGCCGGTGGCGCGGTGTACCCCCGAAAAGACCAAGCCCATCCCGCCGTGTCCAACCTGTTGGTGAAGGTCGAAGGGACCGAGCCGGAAGGCGGTGGGGGACTCGGGGTGCTCGGGGGCCAAAGGTGTCTCCAAACCCATCGATTGGCGGCGTCAGTCTAGCTCGATTTCGGGTCCCCCTCGTTCCCGGTCCGACCTATCAGGACAGAGTTCGCCCCGGGTCGTCTGGCCCACAACGGGGCGATTGGGTTGACTGAATGAAGATTCACTCATCGTCTTCGACAAGGCCGGAGCGACTTGCTATAAGTCCGCCGCCGTGCATTTGGTGACGCAGTTCGACGAAGACGGAAGGCCGGCCGCTGAGGTCCGGAGCCTGGTCGATTTGAACCCGGAACATCCCGGATTTCAGGATCCGGAGTATCGCCGCCGCCGCGATGCGGTGGCGGCGG
>CAZQTQ010000009.1:10090-25015 GCA_964596025.1 uncultured Rickettsiales bacterium | reverse complement strand
ACCGGGCCGAGCACCAGCCGCGGAAGCGCCTCCAGCGCCGGGGAGGATAGCAGCCAGAGGGGAGGGGCCTGCCGCCGGCTGCTTCGGGAGTGTCTCTGGGCTGCCTCGGGAGTGCCCCCAAACGCCGGCAAAAGGACTGCCGCTGGGGGGAGAAGTCCGCTGCCTTGGGCTGCTACCCTCTCTCGAGGAGGACTCCATGCTGCAGAGCCCCAATGCCCCCCGCATCCGAATCCTGGCCCTCATTGGTTTGGCGGTGTTCCTTAGCTGCACCTTGGCCGCGGGACCTGCTCACGCCTCCAAGAAGACCTCGCTGAAGATTCGCTACATCGTGCATGGGGCCGCGGCTGGGGTGTCTTTTGGGGTCGCCGGCGCGAACTTTGCCTCGGCCGCTGTCAACTACACAGCTTGTTCGGCCGTCGGCTCGCTCTTCGGGTCGTCCTCCAACTCGGTAGCCGAGTGCGTCTCGGGACACGTCGGTATCATCGCTGGGCACGCGTGGCTGGCGTCGGGCTTTACCAACCTCGCCCTGCACATCGTCTTCAAGTCAATCTACGACGACCGCTACGGAGCCCTGCAACAGAGACGGGACCCGATTGTCCAGCGGCGCTGGCTGCACTGGGCCCTCGAGCCGCGTCGCACTGCCTTGGTCCACCCGCGCTTTGGGATCGCCTTGGCTGGCCCAGGGTTCTAGCCCGCTACAGCGGGGCCAGAGGGGCGAAGGCTCCTCTACTCTTCGGCTGAGGCCTCCGGACAGCCCTCGCCACCCGTTGCCCGATCTGCCACGGCGGCGGAGACCATCTCCGCGGCGCAGGTGCCTACCTTGTTGCCGTACTGCTCCAGATCTTCCATGTTGAGAACCTCGGGAAGCTCCAACTGCACCGCGCAGGCGCTTAGGGCTGCAGCAAAGCGCTCGGTGCACTCGGCGGTGTCGATGGAGTAGCACTGCAGGACCGGTCCCCCCTCACCGCAGAGCGCCGGCGCACCGTGCACGACCGCCTGCTCGATGAAGACCTCGCGCGGAATCTGCAACCCCTGCATCTCGGCTGCCTCGGCCTCGGAGGCCGGCTTGCGGTCGATGACCCGGGTCGACCCCGTCATCTGTTCGATGCTGTAGCCCCGCTCCTCGAGAAGGGCGATGACCGAGCTCTCGCCCATCATGTGCGCTGCGCCTGCTGCTACGAAGGTCGAGCCCTCGGCGAACCAGAGGTCTAGCTTTGGAGCCCAGTTCTTGTTGCGGTTGGTCAGCAGCGCTTCTTCCCAGCCCGCCCGCTCGAGCTCGGCCAGGATGGCGCCTGCTCCGCTGATGTCGCCGGTGCGGCAGACATCCAAGACCGTTGTCAGCTGTTCGCGCAGCTCACTGCGCCCCTCTTCGGTCAAGAGCTCGCGCAAGCCGTCGAGCATCTCTTCCATCGGCATGTTGAGGAAGAGCGCCAGCTGCTCGTCGAGCGTCTCCAGGTAGCCCCTGGCCCGCTCGCTCTCCGTGGCAATCTCGGCTGCCTGCAGGTCCATCGGCTGGCCCGTCGTCAGCGTAAACAGATGGGAGCTGACCTGGTCGACGATGAAGCCCAGCGTCGCAAAGGGGTGCATCTTCGACATGGGCTCGGCCGCCGGTCCCAGCTTGAAGGTATCGACCAAGGCGGCCCAGTCCTCCTCGCCGAGCAAGTCGTTGAGGGTGCCGTCGTCGGCCAGCATCAGACCACTGATGAGCTTCTGGGGGTCCTTCATGACCTCTTCAATGTCCATCTCCATCACGAAGCGGGACGAGGTCTTGATCAGCTCGATGCCCTCGGGGCTCAGCCCGCCGTCTAAGGGGATGCCGGTGTGGCAGGTGCCAAAGAGGTAGGAGTCCTCTTGGCCCTCCTTGCTGACCTTCCACAGGGTCAGGGGCCGGGGTTCGCCCATCGGCGCCTCTTGGGCCGCCTCGGCCTCGTCGGTGGCCGCCTCGGTGCCGGCCTCGCCCGAGGACTTCGGCTCGGGCTTGCGCTCCTTGCAGGCCACGAAGAGCAGCAAGCTCAAGCCGAGCAGGAAGGGGAGGAGAAGGCGCCCGATGAGGCGGGGAGTACGACGAGCGAAGAGGACGGACAGTTGCATGGGCAGTTTCCTGGGTGAGCTGCGCCAGGGCCAATGCCGGCGAAGCGGCGGCGACTCTAGCAAGTAGCGAGCGTTGCTTCCAATCGCCATACTCCGGGGACATGACCGCCGTGCCTTCCAGCCCCCCAGAAGCTCCCCGGCCTCAGCGACCCCGAGGCCAGCTGGCCGGCTTGGTCCCGCCGGTTGCCCTCCTGTTCGCCGCAGGCCTGCTCGCCTCGTGCACCTGCGGCGAGGACCAAGGGGGGGCAGAGACCACCGAGAAGTTGCCAGTCACCGACACGGGCGACCCCGACAGACCGGCCACGGAAGGCCAGTCCTCTGCCACCGCTTCCCCGGGGACGTCCGCCGCAGTCCCGCCCAAAGTCCTCCCCGACCCCGCGAACGCCGGTACCCCCACTCTCTCGCTTGCCGCCTCGCTCCGCCCCGTCGGTGCCCGGCTCGTCGATGCCTTCCGGGCCCGACGCGCCGAGGCGGGAGACCAAGACCCCCCCAGCCTCCTCCTCAACTACGGAGCGTCCGGCATCCTCAAGCGTCAGGTGGAGGCGGGCGCTCCCGTTGATGCCGTCCTGTTGGCCAGCCGGGACGAGGTCGAAGAGCTCGCGGGCTTAGGCCTGGTCGATCCCCAGACCGTGGCCGTCTTCGCCACCAACACCTTGGTACTCGCCAGCCACGCGGACAGCGCACCGCTGCAGTGGAGGAGCCTCTCCACCCTCCAGGCCGGCGAGCACCTCGCCGTCGGCAACCCCCGCTATGTCCCTGCCGGGCGCTATGCCCGCCGGGTTCTCACTCACCTCGATCTCTGGGAAGCCCTCCAACCCCAGCTGCTGCTCGTCAACGACGTCACTGCGGCCCTCACCTATGCCCGACGGGGCGAAGCCCGGGCGGCGGTCGTCTATGCCACCGACGCGATTCACAGCGAGGGTGTCGTCATTACCGATCGGGCCGGTTGGGAGGGGGCCCCCGTAGCGGAGCTTACGGCCGGCCTCGTCCTGGGGCAGGGAACCGGCCCCGAGCTGGCCCGCGCCTTTTTAGCCTTCCTCTACAGCGACGAAGCCCAGGCCCTCCTCACAGAGAGCGGCTTCGGCCTGGCCCCGCAGTAGCTCGTCCCGCTGGCCTGTCTGGGTGACCTCCGGGCGAGGCCAGCTCGCCTCGCGCGCGCGCGACCGCGCGGCCAACTGCTGCTATCGCAACAACTTCACAACAGATGGGGTGAAATCTCCACGAGACCTTCACCGCCCCTCCCTTGCAGACTGCGCTGACCAAGGTACTAAGGGCACGCTACATCCCCAGGAGAGGGCGTATAGCGAGCCGACTGAGGCCTGCTTTGCACCTCCCTACAGCGAATAGCGAGGTCTTCCATGCAGCGCATGTGGACAAGAGTGTCTCTGGGTCTCTTCCTTCTGGTGGGCTGTGCCCTCTGGTCGACGAGCGCCCGTGCCCAAATCGTGACCACCAACTTCGACCTGGTCCCTGGTGCCGTCCAGACCTACATCGAGGGCAACCTTCGCCTCGACGGCTTGGGCACCTACACCCCACCGGCCACCGTCAACGGCCACATGCACATCCAAAACGGACCGACCGACCTCTACATCTACACTCACGCCGGCTGCTGCTCGAACTACTTCGTCTTCAGTACGGTCGACGGCACCGACTTCACGCCCGAGAGCCTGACCATCGAGATGCTCTCCGGTACGAGCTACATGCGCGCCCCCGATGGCACCTTGGCTCAGGTGACCGGCGATGTCGGCGACACCTGGTACTTCCCCGACACTGCAGCCTGGGAGGACATCACCACCTTCGCCCTCTGGACGCAGAGCGGCGGCGTGGGCATCGACAACCTCAACATCGTCTACAACGCCCCGCCTGTGCCCACGAACCAGAGCGTGACGTTGGCGGAAGACAGCCCCCTGTCCATCACCGTCTCGGCTACGGACGCCGAGGGCGATCCGCTGACCTATGCGCTCGCGTCCTCGCCCAGCCACGGCACCCTGAGCGGGACTGCCCCCAACTTCACCTACGTGCCCAACCTCAACTTCTTTGGTGCCGACAGCTTCACCTTTACCGCTGCCGACCAGATCAGCACCTCGGTCCCCGGCACGGTCAGCATCCTCGTCACCCCGGTCAACGACGCGCCCGTCGCCACGGCCCAGAGCCTCAACACGAGCGAAGACACGGCCCTGCACATGACCCTGGTGGCCACCGACGTGGACACCAACAGCACCGGCCTGACCTACTCCATCAGCAGCCAGCCCAGCAACGGTGCTGTCACCGGAAGCGGGGCTTCCTGGACCTACACCCCGACCCTCAACTTTGCAGGAAGCGACTCCTTCCTCTTTGTTGCGTCCGACGGCGAGCTGAGCTCGGCCCCCGCCTCGGTCACGCTGACGGTTGCCGCAACCCCAGATCCCCCCGTCGCCACCAACCTGAGCCTGAACTTGCAGGAGGACAGCTCGACGGCCGTCACCCTGCTCGGCATTGACCCCGATGTCGGAGACGTCCTCGCCTACATCCTGGTCACCAACCCCAGCCACGGCACGCTTGCGGGCACCGCCCCCAACCTCACCTACACCCCGGTGGCCGAGTTCAACGGGCAGGACAGCTTCACCTACCAGGTCACCGACGGCACCAACCTCTCCAACACCGCCTCGGTTACGCTGACCGTCACGCCCGTCAACGACGCGCCGGTTGCTACCGCCCAGAGCCTCCAGACGCTCGAGGACACGTCCCTTGCTGTCGTCCTCACCGCCTCGGACATCGACGGCGACACGCTCAGCTACAGCATCCAGACCCAGCCGCTCCACGGCAGCCTGACCGGCACCGAACCCGCGGTCACCTATACGCCCGCGGCCAACTACTACGGCACCGACAGCTTCACCTTCCAGGCCAGCGACGGCACCCTGAACTCCGCCGTCCAGACCGTCACCATCACCGTCCAGCAGGTCAACGATCCGCCGGTTGCCCTCGCGGGTTCTGTGACCGTCAACGAAGACAGCAGTACGGCGATCCTGCTGCAAGGCTCAGACCCCGACGGCGACTCGCTGAGCTGGAGCCTGACCGCCCTGCCGACCCTGGGTTCGATCAGCGGCACGGCGCCCAACCTCACCTACACGCCCAACTCCAACATCTCGGGCAACGACTCGCTGTCCTTCAAGGTCAGCGACGGCCAGACCGACTCCAGCGCCGCCACCATCGCCATCACCATCGTTCCCACCAACGACCTGCCGGTTGCTGCAGGCCAGAGCCTGAACACCGCCGAGGATGCAGCCGTGGCTGTGGGCCTGAGCGGTACGGACCTCGATGGTGACTCGCTGAGCTTCTCGGTCCTGACCCAGCCCAGCAACGGCACGCTCAGCGGCGTGGCTCCCACGCTGACCTACACGCCGGCGTCCAACTTCGTTGGCACCGACAGCTTCACGTTCCGGGCCTTCGACGGCACCGGCTACTCGGCAGCGGCAACCGTGTCCATCGCCGTCGCCGCGGTCAACGACGCACCGGTCGTACTTCCCATGAGCTTTACCCAGCCTGAGGACACGGCGGGCGCGGTAACCCTGAGCGGCTCGGACATCGATGGTGACCCGCTCACCTTTACCGTCATCAGCTCGCCCAGCTACGGCACGCTCAGCGGCAGCCCACCCAACCTGACCTACACCCCCAACGCCGACTACAACGGGAGCGACAGCTTCACCTTCAAGGCCTCGGACGGCTCGACCGACTCGGGTACGTCCACCGCCTCCCTCGTCATCTCACCGGTCAACGACGCGCCCTCAGGCCTCCCCCAGAGCCTGCAGACGAGCGAGGACACGCCTTTGTCCATCTCTGTTGGCGCCACCGACGTGGACGGCGATCCCTTGACCTACGCGGTTCTTGCCTACCCCACCAACGGAACCCTCACCGGCACCGCCCCGACCCTGACCTACACCCCCAACAGCAACTACACCGGCAGCGACAGCTTCACCTTCCACGCGAGCGACGGAAGCCTCTATTCCGCGCCCAAGACGGTCAGCATCCTCGTCGGCGCGGTCAACGACCCGCCGGTCGCTGCCTCGCAGAGCCTGAGCCTCAGCGAGGACGGCACGGTGTCGATCCTGCTCAGCGGCAGCGACGTGGACGGTGATGCGCTTAGCTTCACTGTGCTCTCGGCCCCCGCCTCGGGCGCCCTGACCGGAACCGCCCCCAACCTCGTGTACACCCCCAACGGGGACTTCACGGGAAGTGACAGCCTCACCTTCAAGGCCAACGACGGCCTGGCCGATTCGGCGACTGCCTCGGTCACGTTCTCGGTCACCCCGGTCAACGACCTGCCCATCGCCCTGGCGCAGACGGTGCAGACGCCCGAAGACACCCCGGTGGCCGTCGGGCTCTCCGGCTCGGACGTCGACGGTGACTCCCTCACCTTCACGGTTCTGAGCCAGCCCAGCCTGGGCTCGCTCAGCGGTGCGCCGCCCACGATGACCTACATCCCCGGCGCCAACCAAAACGGCACCGACAGCTTCACCTTCCGGGCCCACGACGGCACCGGCTACTCGGCGCCCGCCACCGTCACCCTGACGGTTCAGGCCGCCAACGATGCGCCCGTGTCCACCGGGCTCGCCCTGACCGGACTCGAGGACAACGCCCTGCCCATCGGTCTCCTGGCCAGCGACATCGACCTGGACTCGCTCACCTACATCGTGGTGAGCCCTCCGGGCCACGGCACGCTGCTGGGTACCGCCCCGAACCTCGTCTACCAGCCGAACCTCCACTTCGACGGCAGCGACAGCTTCAGCTTCAAGGTGAACGACGGCACAGCCGATTCCAACATCGCGACCGTCACCATTCAGATGACTCCGGTCAACGACCTCCCGGTGGCCGAGAGCAAGAACCTGCAGACCAACGAAGACAGCGCTTTGGCCGTCGGCCTGGCCGCGCTGGACCCCGACGGCGACTCGCTCGTCTATACCGTGCTCAGCCCGCCGGCGAATGGCTCGCTCAGCGGCACTGCGCCGACCCTGACCTACAGCCCCAGCGCCAACTTCAACGGCGTCGATACCTTCACCTACCAGGCGTGGGACGGCACCGGCTACTCGGCCCCCGCCGCGGTCACCATCACCGTCCAGGGTGTCAACGACGCCCCCGTTTCCGTCGGCCAGAGCCTCAGCCTGGCCGAGGACACCAGCACCGTCGTCACCCTGAGCGGCACGGACGTCGACGGGGACATCCTGATCTACGTCGTCCAGAGCAGTCCGACCTTCGGAAGCCTCAGCGGCACCGCGCCGGTCCTGACCTACACGCCGAATCCCGACTACTACGGCGCCGACAGCTTCAGCTTCAAGGTGAACGACGGCCAGGTCGACTCGCCTGTCCAGAGCGTGGTCCTCAACGTCACCGCGGTCAATGACGCGCCGGTGGCCCAGCCGCAGAGCGTCCAGACCCCCGAAGACACGCCGCTTGCGGTGGCGCTGAGTGGCAGCGACATCGACGGCGATGCGCTGAACTACACCGTCGTCTCGATCCCGGCCGGCGGCACGCTGACCGGTACGCCGCCGGTACTCAGCTACGTCCCCAACGCCAACTTCTACGGGAGCGACAGCTTCACCTTCCGGGTGGACGACGGTACGGCCCTCTCGCCGACGGCCACTGTCCAGGTCACGGTCAGTCCGGTCAACGACGCGCCGGTAGCCGCGCCTCAGACGCTGAACACCCAAGAAGACGTCACCCTGCCGGTGACCCTCTCGGGCACCGACATCGACGGCGACACACTCAGCTACGCCGTGGTCGCCCAGCCGGTCAGCGGCGTCCTCAGTGGCACCGCCCCCAACCTCAGCTACACGCCGGCGCTCAACTACTTCGGCAGCGACAGCTTCACCTACAAGGCCAACGACGGCCTCCTGGACTCTGCGGTTGTCACCGTCGACCTCGTCATCTCCGAGACGAACGACGGGCCCATCGCCTACAGCCAGCAGGTCAGCCTGAACGAGGACGACAACGTCACCGTCATCCTGAGCGGCGCGGACATCGATGGCGACCCCTTGAGCTACGACATCTCCGTCTACCCCACGATGGGCACCTTGACCGGGCTCGAGCCGATCATGACCTACCAGCCAAACGCCGACGCCTGGGGCCAGGACAGCTTCGAGTTCGAGGTCACCGACGGCCTGCTGACGGCGACGGCGACGGTGTTGTTGGTGGTCAACCCCGTCAACGACGCTCCGGTGGCTACGCCGATGGCGCTGTCCACCCCCGAGGACGTGCCGCTCGTCATTACGCTGGCCGGCAGCGACGTCGACGGCGACGCGCTGACCTACTTCCTGGTGGACAGCCCCAGCAACGGCATGCTGACCGGCACCCCGCCCAACCTCACGTACACGCCTGCGGCCGACTACGTGGGCAGCGACGCCTTTACCTTCCAGGCTTCGGACGGCGCCTTCTTCTCCCCCGTCGTGTCCGTCGATATCACCATTTCCTCGGTGAACGACGCTCCAGTGGCCGAGGCCGGTGGGCCCTACAGTGTCGGCGAGGGCGCGGCCCCGATCCTCAGCGGTGAGTACAGCACCGACAGTGACGGCATCGTCGCCAACTGGGAGTGGGACTGCGACGGCGACGGCGTCTACGAGGGCGCTGGCATCGTCTTTACCGGCTGCACCTTCCCGCAGAACGGGACCTTCGAGGTGATCTTGCGTGTCACCGACGACGAGGGCGGTACCGCCCTGGATACGGCCGAGGTCGAGGTCGACAACCTGGCCCCCACGCCCTTCGCCGTGTCCTACGACGCGATCGGCGGCGAGGGCTCAGCGCTCTCCTTCTCAGGTGCGGCTACCGACCCGGGCAACGATCCCACGACGCTCAGCTGGGACTTTGGCGATGCCTCCGCTCCCGTCTCTGGCGCGACGGCCAGCCACACCTACATCGACGACGGCCTCTACTTCGTCACCTTGACCGCTACCGACGACGAGGGGCTCAGCGGCTCGATCCTCTTGCAGGTCACGGTCCAGAACGTCGACCCGAGCCTCGCCGTCCTGACCGGGCCCACGACCGGCGATGAGGGTGGGCTCTTGAGCTGGACTGCTCAGGGCACCGACCCGGGGGACGACACGCTGACCTACGCCTGGAACTTCGGCGACAGCAGCAGCCCCATGAGCGGGGACGCGGCCAACCACGTCTTCGCCGACGACGGCTCCTACCTCGTCACCCTCAGCATTGCTGACGAGGACGGCGGCCTGCTCTTGCACTACTTCGTGGTCGAGGTCGCCAACGTGGCCCCGTCGGTCGCCGGCTTTGGCGGTGACACCACCGGCCCTGAGGGCTCGGCGCTTTCCCTCTCGGTCACCTCCACCGACCCCGGCGACGACACCATCACCCACACCTGGGACTTCGGCGACGGAGCCGAGACGGTCACCGGCGACCTGGTCACCCACATCTGGGATGACAACGGCCCCTACAGCGTGACCGTCGTGGCCGAGGACGAGGATGGCGGCCTCTCGACCGCTACGGTTGCTGTTGCCATCACCGGTGTGGCGCCGACCTTTGTCGCGGTCAACGTCCCCGCCCAGGGCGACGAGGGCCAGGAGCTGAGCTTCTCCGCGACCGCCACCGACATCTCGGTCGCCGATCAGGACGATCTCAACTTCACCTGGAACTTCGGGGACGGAGCGCCTCACCTGCCTGGCGACTCAGTCACGCACTCGTTTGCCGACGACGGACTGTACGTCGTCAGCGTCACTGTGGACGACGGCGACGGCATGGACACCACCGAGACGGCCACGATCGTCGTGGGCAACCTGCCGCCCTCGATCACGAGTACGCCGATGGGCTACGGCAACCAGTCGGTGGTCTACACCTACAGCCCGCAGGCCGAGGACCCGGGCGACGAGGTCTTCACTTGGAGCCTCTCCCCCAGCTCCCCTCCAACCATGACGATCGACTCGGCCAGCGGTGTCATCACCTGGACGCCGACCTACGTCGACTTCCTGGCCGGCTCGGTTCCCGTAACCCTCGTTGTTGACGACAACGATGGCGCGACGGGGGCCCAGACCTGGACCATCCAGGTCGGCTACGAGGACGCCGACAACGACGGACTCGCCGATGACTGGGAGCTCGAGAACGGCTTCGATCCCACCGACCCCACCGACGCCCTGGCGGACGCAGACGGCGACGGGCTGACCACGCTGGATGAGTTCAGCGGCGGCACGGACCCGGACACGTTTGACGGCCCGGGCTCGCCGACCCTCCTGAGTCCCATCGATGGGGACGAGATCGGCAGCCTCAACCCGTGGTTGGTCTGGGAGAACGCCATCGACCCGCAAGGCGACGAGCTGACCTACGAGGTCCAGCTCTTCCTGGACGAGGCCCTTACCCAGCTCTGGGATGGCGCCTCCGAGATCGAAGAGGACGCGAGTGGGGAGTCCAGCTGGAAGGCTGCGAACCCGCTGCCCGAGAACGGAAGCATCTGGTGGCAGGGCCGCGCCCACGACGGCAGCACCTTTGGCGAGTGGAGCGAGGCAGCCTCCTTCTTCGTCAACGAGCAGAACGAGGCTCCGGGACTGCCCACGGCGATGTACCCAGTAGATGGAGAGACCGTTCCCACTGCTGAGGTCCAGACGCACTTCGCGCCGGCCATCGACATCGACGGGGACGACCTGAGTTATCGACTCGTGCTCTGGGCGGACGACGGTGAGACCGTGGTTGCCGACGGAAACGACATCGTCATCGACCAAGAGCTTGCCGTCTATGGCATCTGGAACACCGCAGTCCTCCTCGAGGAGGATCGTTGGTACTCCTGGTCGGTGGCCGCCGTCGACGAGCACGGCGCCGAAGGACCCTGGACTGAGCCCGAGGAGTTCTTCTACTCCCGAGCGAACCAGCCTCCGCAGACCCCCGTCTGGATCGCCCCGCTGCACGGTGACACTGTCGAGACCACCTCGCCGGACTTGGTGTCGACTGAGACCTTGGATCCGGAGGCGGGGATGGTCTGGTTCCGTTTCGAGGTGGGGCCGACTCCGACCCTGGACACGGCGGATGTTCACAGCTTCTTCGTCCAGCACAGCGGGGATGGTGAGGCCACCTGGGACCTCCTGGACGAGGGCATTGAGCTTCCCTCCAACCAAGAGGTCTACGCGCGGGTACGCGCCGAGGACTCCGAGGGTGTGGCTTCTCCCTGGAACGCCATCGCCTTCTTCGTCACCGGCAGCAACGACGCGCCGGATGTCCCGCTGCTCCTGAGCCCCGGCAACACCGCCCGCATCGAGGACGTGGCGCCGGTGCTAGCGGCTCGTCACGTCGACGACCCCGAGGGAGATCTCGTGACCTACGACTTCGTCGTGGCACGGGACGAGGCCTTGAGCGTCATCCTGGCCACCGTCCAGGGCGTCCAGGCCGGCAGCGGACCCGAGGGTTCGAGCGAGCAGGTCAGTTGGCAGGTGCCGGTCAACCTCTACGACGGCATCTACTGGTCAGCCCGGGCGGTTGATGTCCACGGAGCGGCCAGCGATTGGGCCGTGCCGAACCTGCTCATCGTGGATGGCTACGTCATCGACGTGGACGAGTGGGAGGAAGCCGAACACCCCACCGCCGGCTGTGACTGCGAGGCCTCGATAAGCGGGGGAGGGCTGTCCAGCCTTTGGCCGCTACTGGTGCTCTTGATGCCGGCTCTGCGCCGTCGTCGCTTCTGCTAGACGGAATGCCGGCGCGTCCGGCAAAAGAAGCCCCGCTCCCCGGCGCCGAAACGGTGCTAAGTTGATGCCCTTCGGTCTCCTGAGGAGGCTGTGACAATGGCTCTGGGGAGGGCCCTTTGTGTGTTCCCCGGGTCGCGGAGAGCACCATGAATACCGTCGTCCGCCTTGCCAGTCTGACCGCAATAGCCCTTGCCTTCTGCCTCAGCGCGGGGCCTGCGGCTGCCCAGACCAACGGCCAAATTACCTACAACTTCAACAGCCTCAACGGGAGCCCCGCCCAGTACATCGAGGGCAACCTCAAGGTGGAGGGGCTCTACACTACCGGCACCAACCCCTTCGTGACCGCGGTGGGGCACCTGCATGGCAGTGGCGACGTCTACACCCACGCCAGCTGCTGCTCGGATTGGTACCTCTTTACCTCGATCGATGGTTCGACCTTTTCGCCCACCAGCTTCTTGCTCACGAGGGGCCCTGGTACGAGCTACGTCATCGCTCCCGACGGCACCCAGGTCCAGGTAACGACGTCAAACGGCGGCACCTTCAGCTTCCCCAGTGGCGGCAGCTGGGAGGGCATCACATCTTTCGTCGTCTACACCGCTGTGAGCGAGATCGGACTCGACAACCTCCTCTTGACCTACAACGCGGCTCCGGTGGCGACGCCCCAGACGGTGTCGACCAACGAGGATGTACCGCTCTCGATCACGCTCTCCGCGACGGACGCAGAGAACGACGCCCTGACTTATGTCGTGGTCACCAACCCGAGCAACGGGACGGTCAGCGGGAGTCCGCCCACCATCACCTACACCCCCACTACGGACTTCAACGGCAGCGACAGCCTGACGTTTACCGCAGCAGATGCCTACGGGACATCGAACGTTGCCACCGTCTCTATCACGATTAGTGCGGTCAACGACGCGCCCGTAGCCAGTCCGGTTTCGCTGACCACCGACGAGGACATGTCGGTGGCTCTGACCCTGGTGGCGACCGACGTCGACAACCTCGACAGTTCTTTGACCTACAGCATTGCCAGCCAGCCGAACAACGGCGCAGTTGCCGGCTCCGGCAACAGCTGGACCTACACGCCAGACCCTGACTACAACGGAACCGACACCTTCCAGGTCCAAGCCTACGACGGCCTCCTCTACTCCTCGGCCGTGAACGTCACCATCACCGTCAACGGGGTCAACGACGCCCCCTCCGTTTCGCCCATGTCTGTGAGTACCCAGGAGGACAACTCCACGGCGATTGTCCTGGCGGGGAACGATCCTGACGGGGATAACGTCGCCTACACCGTGGTCGCCAGCCCCACCCACGGGACTCTCACTGGAACAGCCCCCAACCTGACCTACACGCCGGTTGCTGACTACAACGGCACCGACACCTTTACCTACAAGGGCAACGACGGCGTCTTGGATTCGAACACGGCCACGGTGACGATCACCATTGCTGCTGTAAACGACATCCCCATTGCCTTCGGCCAGGCGCTCCAGACGAGTGAGGATCTGCCCTTGGGCATCGCGCTCTCGGGCAGCGACGTCGACGTCGATTCCTTGACCTATGCGGTGGTGGGCACCCCCTCCAACGGCACCTTGACCGGTACCGCGCCGAGCGTGACCTACACCCCGGACACCAACTACTCCGGCTCCGACAGCTTCACTTTTACCGTCAACGACGGGCAGGTCAGCTCGGGCCCTGCCACGGTCTCGATCTTGGTGGGTGGTGTCAACGATGCCCCCATTGCCGCCCCGCAGACCCTCAGCACGCCGGAAGACAGCCCCCTCAGCATAACTCTGAGCGCTACCGACGCCGATGCCGACCCGCTGACCTACGCCGTTGTCGTCAACTCGACCCAGGGCACGCTGACCGGAACCGGGTCTTCCCTTACCTATACGCCCAATGCCAACTTCCACGGGACCGACACCTTCCAGTTCAAGGCGAACGACGGGACCGTGGACTCCAACGTGGCCCTCGTCAGCCTCACGGTCACTCCCGTCAACGATGCACCCACTGCCAACAACCAGAACCTGGCTACGGCGGAGGAGACGGCACTCGCCATCGCTCTTACGGGCAACGATCTCGACGGCGACTCGCTGACCTACGCGGTGACGAGCTCGCCGAACTTGGGAACCCTCGCGGGCACCGCTCCCAATCTGAGCTACGAGCCCAACGTGGACACCTCGGGCACCGACTCGTTTGCCTTCCAGGTCAGCGATGGCGTGCTTACGGGTTCTGGCACGGTCACCATCACCATCAATCCTGTCAACGACACCCCGGTGGCGAATAACCTCAGCGCGACGACCTCCGAGGACGTCGCGGTGAACATCACGTTGAGCGGCAGTGACGCCGACGGTGACTCGCTGACCTTCTCGGTGACCACCACCCCGGCCAACGGCACGCTGAGCGGTACCTCTCCGGCGATGACCTACACCCCGAATGCCGACTTCACCGGCTCGGATTCCTTCACCTACCAGGCGACCGACGGCTTGATCGGCTCCGCTATCGCCACCGTCACGATCAGCGTGTCCTCGGTCAACGACATGCCGATCGCCGACGCGGGTGGGCCCTACACCGTCGACGAAGGCTTGGCCCTCATCCTCTTGGGCGATGGGAGTGCCGACAGCGACGGCAGCGTCGTCAACTGGGAGTGGGACTGCACCAACGACGGCAGCTACGACGGCACCGGCATCGTGATGTCCGGCTGCGTCTACCCCGACGACGGCACCTACACGGTCTCCCTCCGGGTCACTGACGACAGCGGTGGCCAGCACATCGCTACGGATACGGTCACGGTCAACAACGTGGCGCCGGTGCCCAACGCGATCGCCGGCCCGACCTTTGGCGACGAGGGCTCAGTACTCAGCTTCAGCGGAAGCGCCATCGATGTGGCGGCCGACACCCCGACGTTCTCCTGGAGCTTCGGCGACGGGTCCCCGTCGGCGGTCGGTTCCTCAGTGAGCCACACCTACGCAGATCAGGACGTCTACCAAATCACCCTTACTGCCTCGGACGAGGACGGCGGCTCGGCCACGACGACGATGCTGGTCACGGTCTTCAACGTGGCCCCGACGATCACGTCCCTGACGGGACCGACTACAGGCGACGAAGGCAGCACCCTGAGCTGGTCGGCGACATCCAGCGATCCTGGTGCAGACACCGCTACCTACAGCTGGAACTTCGGCGACGG
>CAZQTQ010000009.1:0-10080 GCA_964596025.1 uncultured Rickettsiales bacterium | reverse complement strand
ACGCCGACCAGGGCACCTACCTGGTGACGTTGACGGCCGACGACGGGGATGGGGGGCTCAGCCAGAGCGTCTTCCAGGTAGTCGTAGCCAACGTAGCGCCGACCATCACTTCGCTCGGCGGTGACTCCACCGGCGACGAGATGGCGACCCTCTATTGGTACGCCTACAGCTCCGATCCGGGCGACGACACCGTCACCTACGAGTGGGACTACGGGGACGGCACCGACAGCCAGGTCGCTTCCTATGGGGCGCACGCCTATGCCGACGATGGCGTCTACACCCTGACGGTCACCGCCTCGGACGAGGACGGCGGCTCGACGACCGACACCATGCAGGTGACGGTCCTCAACGTGGCCCCCGCCTTCACTTCCGTCGACGTCCCGGCGTCTGCCAACGAAGGCGAGACCAAGACCTTCACCGCAGCGGCCACCGATGTCGCCGAGGACATTGACGACCTCGCCTACAGCTGGAACTTCGGAGACGGAACCCCCGCCGCGCTGGGCGACAGCGTCGAACACGCCTTCGCCGACGACGGCGAATACAGCGTCACCGTGACGGTGGTCGATGGCGACGGCGGCTCCACTCCGAGCTCGGCGACCGTGGTGGTTTACAACGTGGCGCCGGAGATCATCTCGTCCGCGCCGGAGTACGCGTTAGAGAACGTGACCTACACCTACAACATCGTGGTGGAGGATCCGGGCGACGAGGTCTTTTCCTTCACCCTCTCCCCCAGTGCTCCCAGCGCTATGTCCATCGATCCGGACTATGGAATCGTAAGCTGGACTCCGAACTACGACGACAGCCTGGTCGGCAGCTTCGCGGTGACAGTGACCGTTGACGACGGCGACGGCGACACCGACGTGCAGACCTGGACCATTCAGGTCGGCTACGCCGACGACGACGTGGACGGTATGGCCGATGACTGGGAGGAGGCCAATGGACTCGACTCCAGCGACGGCGGGGACGGAATCTTGGACTCCGACGGCGACGGGGTCACCAATGTGGAGGAGTTCCTATCGGGTACGGACCCGCAGGTCTTCGACGGGCCTGAGACGCCCGTCATCGTCTCCCCCATGGACGACGAAGAGGTCGAGACCAGCGTCCCGACCTTGACTTGGGAGAACGCCTACGACCCACAGCTGGACGTAATCACCTACGAGACCGAGGTGTGGCTGGACGCCGCCATGACCCTGCTCTTCGACGGGGCCTCGGAGATCGTCGAGGACAGCAGCGGAGAGAGCACCTGGAAGGTCGAGAACGCCTTGACCGAGAACAGCACGGTCTGGTGGCGGGTGCGGGCGCATGACGGAAGCGTCGAGAGCCCCTGGTCCGATCCGGCCTCTTTTGTCGTCAACGAGATCAATGAGGCTCCGGGCCAGCCGGTGGCGATCTCCCCCATAGACGACGTCGTAGTCGCCGTCGAGTACCCCCTGCTGGAGTGGTCGCTCGTAGAGGACGGAGACGGAGACGCGGTGACCTACGCGGTTGAGATTTGGGGCGACGATCCCGACACCATCCTCGTGTCGTCCGATGCCTTGAGCTTTGACGAAGAGACCGACCTGTACGGAGGCTGGGTGGTGGACGTCATCTTGGCCGAGAACCGGACCTACTACTGGTCTGTCACCGCTACGGACGAGCATGAACTCGACAGCGACGCCAGTGTGCCAGCCGCCTTCTATTACTCGCTGGAGAACGAAGCTCCCGATGTCGTTGAGTGGGTCAGTCCGGTTGACGGTGAGATCGTCGAAGCGGATTCGCCCGATTTGACGGCGACCGAGAGCACCGATCCGGAAGGCGAGTCTGTCAGCTACCGCTTCGAGGTCGACTTGGTCGAGACCTTTGACTCGGCCGACCTCGTCTCGGGGACGGCCGAGCACAGCGGATCGGGCACGGTGACCTGGCGAACCGGCGATGACGGCGTAGTCCTGCCCTCGAATACCACCGTCTTCGCGCGGGTGCGCGCGGAGGACCCCGAGGGGGTGCCCTCGGCTTGGGCCGTCATCTCCTTCTTCGTGGCTGGCACGAACGATCCGCCGGAGGTACCGACCCTGCTCAGCCCCGAAGACGGAAGCACTACCGAAGTCCTCGTGCCGGTCCTGGTAGCGGGCCACGTTACTGACCCTGAGGGCGATGGCCTCTTCTACGACTTCGTCGTTGCCTCAGACGTCCAGCTGACCGCAGTGATCGCCGAGGTCTCGGGCGTGGTCGGTGGTTCTGGGCCAGAGGGCAGTGAGGAACAGGTCTCCTGGCAGGTGCCGATCAACATGGACGGGACCGTGTACTGGTCGGCACGTTCGGTCGATGTCGGCGGAGCGGCCAGCGAGTGGGCAGTACCCTTTACGCTGATTGTCTCCGGCGGGGAAGACGAGCTTCCTCAGGAGGTGGTGGACGCCCTGGCGGGCGGTGGGCCAACCAGTGGCTGCAACTGTGAGAGCTCAGTGGCCGGTGGGCAGCCCGGTTCGGCCTGGGCCCTTCTGCTCCTGCTCGTCCCAGCGCTCCGGCGGCGCCGCGGCAGCGCGTAGCCCGTCTCCCCCTCGAGCCCCTGATGGGGGGCCGCCCTGGCTCCGGCTGTTTGGCGCCAGGATCGGGATGCCAAGTGCACTCATCGTGGCTATGCTGATCGTTCAGCCCTGTGTGTCCCGGGTGGGGGCAGGCTGGTACGCCTGAGGAGGCCGGTGATGATCCCAAGAGCGTGCGTGTGGCGAGTACTGTCGTTGGCTCTTGCCCTCGTTTTTGGCCTGTTTGTGAGTCCTTCGTCCGGCTTCGCGGGTACCTCGAGTGCCACGGTCAATTGGAGCGGAGGACACTGCACGGTATGCGGAAGCTCCTACGCATGCAGCAATGGCTACGGTGGCTGGAACGGGGGAACCAAGACGTTCTCCGATCCCGTTCCGGCCGGGAACGTCGTGACCGACGTCTCGGTCAGCATAAACGGTGCCCTCAACTGCGGCGGAAGCCTCAGCACGACGGTTAGTCTGAATAGCAATACGGTGGGTACGACGACCGTCTCAGGCAACTGTTCGTGTGGGGGCTGTCAGTCTGCCAACTTCACCTCCTCGAGCTACGAGACTGGATTTCCCGGCTACGTCTACGGCGGGACGAACAGTCTGAACGTCAGTCTCGGTGGCACGATTTGTCTGAGCAACGCAGTGGTCACTCTGACCTGGGTGTCCTCGTTTACGGGTCCCACTGCGGATGCTGGAGGCCCCTACACCGGCAACGAGGGCTCTTCCGTTTCGATGAACGGCTCGAGCTCGTCCGGCGGCACATACTCCATCAGCACCTACGAGTGGGACTGCAACAACGACTCGACCTACGAGATCTCGTCGACTTCGGCCACTGACTCGTCCTGCACTTGGAATGATGAGGGCAGCTACACCTTGGGCCTGCGGGTGACTGACACCAGCGGCGCTACTGCGACGGACACCTCGCCCGCGACGATCAGCAACGTCGCCCCCTCCGGCACCACCATCACTGGGCCAGCAACCGGTGACGAGGGGGTCGCCCTCAGCTACACCGTTACAGCGACCGATCCCGGCAGCCTCGACACCTTGACCTACAGCTGGGACTGGGGCGACTCGACCGCTGCGGGTTCGGGTGACGCGATGAGCCACACCTACATGGATGCCGGCACCTACACCATCACCGTGACGACCACCGATCCTGCGGGGGCAACCGACACCGGCACCCTTACGGTCGTGATCAGCGAGACCGCCCCCTACTTGCTCTCGGTCTCAGTTCCCTCTACTGGGTCCGAGGGCGTGGCCTTGGCTTTCTCCGCCTCTGCGGCCGACGCCGGCGCGGACCCCGTCACCTACAGCTGGAATTGGGGTGACTCTACTCCCAATTCTGTCGGTGCAGCGGCCACTCACACCTATGCCGACGATGCCGTCTACACCGTCACGCTGACCCTTACTGATGACGACGCCGCCACGGCGTCCTTCACGTACTCGGTTGCCGTCGCCAACGTTGCGCCGGTGATCACGTCCACGACCGTGCCCAGTACCGGCAATGAAGGGGTGGCATTGACCTTCTCGGCCACTGCTACCGACGTGGCCGCTGACACGATCAGCTACAGCTGGAATTTCGGCGACGTTACGGCCGCAGTGACCGGTGCTTCGGTCACCCACAGCTACTCCGCCGAAGGGACCTACACCGTCACCCTCACGGTTACGGACGAGGATACGGGCAGCAATGTGTCCGCCAGCACCATCGTCATTTCCAATGCTCCCCCGGTGATCTCGTCTGCGTCGATGCCGAACGGGAACGAGGGTCAGACGATCCCATTCTCTGTAACGGTGACGGATGCAGGAGGCGATCCGCTGACCTACAGCTGGAACTTTGGCGACTCGACCGCCAGTACCGCTGCTTCGCCCTCGCACGCCTACGCCGACCAAGGGACCTACACCGTCACCGTGACCGTTTCTGACGACGACGGTGGATCGGACAGCTACACGGGGACCGTGACCGTCGCCAACCTAAGTCCGGTGTTCTCTCTGGTTACGGTGCCTGCGACCGGGAGTGAGGGCGTTGCCGTGGCGCTGTCTGCTGCAGCCACTGACGTGGCGGCCGACACCGTCACCTACAGTTGGGACTTCGGAGACGGCACTCCGGGAGGAGTCGGCGCCTCGCTCAACCACATCTGGGCGGATGACGGGACCTACACCGTCACCGTTACGGCGTCCGACGAAGACGGTGGGTCGACCGCTTCGACTCACAGCATCTTGATCCAGAACAGCGCGCCGGTGCTGACGGCCACCACCTTCCCGAGCGGGAACGAGGGGGCGAGCCTGACCTTCTCGGCTACGGCAACGGACTCTGGAGGGGATCCGCTGACCTTCATCTGGAGCTTCGGGGATGGGTCGCCGGTTGCTTCGGGCGACACCGTTACCCACGTGTATGCCGACGACGGGACGTACGTCGCCAGCGTGACCGTCTCGGACCCCGCCGGAGGTACCGACACTGCCACCGAAAATGTGGCTGTTGCCAACGTTGCCCCCGCCTTCTCCTCGGTTTCAGTGCCGTCGAGCGGGAGCGAGGGCAGCCCTGCAGCGCTGTCTTCCGCCGCCACTGACGTGCCCGCTGACACCGTCTCCTACAGCTGGACTTTTGGGGACGGCACCCCCGCAGCCATCGGCCCTGCTGTGATTCACACCTGGACCAGCGACGGAAGCTATACCATCGTGGTTACCGCTTCCGATGAGGACGGCGGCTCCACTACCTCTACCCATACGGTCGTCATCGCAAATGTGGCCCCGGTGATCTCGGTTGCCTCGATTCCCAGCGGGAACGAGGGCCAGTCGCTGTCGTTCATTTCTGCGGCTACTGACGCAGGTGGAGACGCGTTGACCTTCAGCTGGAACTTCGGGGACGGGAGCCCCGCGGGCATCGGCGCTTCGACCACCCACACCTACAACGACAACGGTGCGTTCTCGGTGGTCCTTACCGTCACCGACACCGCCGGCGCGACCGACACCTATACCGGTACCGCGAATATCTTGAATGTGTCGCCCGTTATCGGCGATGTCTTCGTGCCCTCTACGGGCAACGAAGGGGTACCTGTGGCCCTCTCGGCTGAGGCGACAGATGTCTCTGGCGACCCGCTGACTTACACCTGGACCTTCGGCGATGGCACCCCCTCAGTCTCGGGTGACGCGGTCAACCACATTTGGGCCGGAGACGGCACCTACATCGTGACCCTGGTGGTCTTGGACGGAGACGGCGGCAGCGATACATCGAGCCACGCCATCACCATCGCCAACCTCGCTCCGGTGATCACCAGCAGCACAATCTCCAGCGGTACCGAGGGAGTGGCCCTCAGCTATGCGGTCAGCGCCACCGATTCGGGCGGAGATGTGCTGACCTACAGCTGGACCTTCGGCGACGGATCCAGCCCAGCTACCGGAACTTCGCCGTCCCACACCTACGCCGACAACGGGGCCTACACCGTCACCGTCACCGTCACCGACACGGCGGGAGCAACGGACACTGCGACGGGAACGTCGACCGTGGACAACGTCGCTCCGGCCTTCACCTCAGTGACCGTTCCGTCTACGGCCAACGAGGGCGTGCCAACGCCTCTGTCCGCCGCAGCCACGGACGTGGCAGCCGACACCATTACCTACACCTGGGACTTCGGTGACAGCACTCCGACCGTTACCGGCGCATCGGTCAGCCATACCTGGACCGGTGACGGAACCTACACCGTTACGGTTACCGCCTCCGATGAAGACGGTGGGTCGACCGCCTCGACCCACACCGTCTCGGTTGCGAACGTCATCCCCGTGATCACCTCGACCACCGTGCCGAGCGGAGACGAAGGGGAGAGCCTTGCCTTCTCGGTTACGGCCACGGACTCCGGCGGAGATCCGCTGACCTACAGCTGGGACTTTGGCGATGGAACCCCGCTTGGTGTCGGGGCCTCCCTCAACCACACCTACGCGGACAACGGCAGCTATACGGTGACGGTCACCGTCTCCGACGATGGCGGCGGCACGATAACGGACACCGACACCTCGGTCATCGCGAACGTCGCGCCGACTGTCACCAGCTTGATCGGTGCCACCATCGGCGACGAGGGGATCCCCGTGAGCTGGTCGGCGACCTTCACCGATCCGGGCAGCGCCGATACTCACACCACCCAGTGGGACTTTGGTGACGGTTCGCCGGTGAGCTTGGGGACGATGGCGGCGACCCACACCTATGCAGATGACGGTAGCTATACCGTCACCTGGACCGTCACAGACGACGATGGCGGGACCGCATCCCAGAGCCAGACGGTCGTGGTGGCCAACGTGGCGCCGGCCTTCACGCTGGTGAACATCCCCTCTTCGGTGGACGAGGGCGATGCGGCCGCCATGACGGTTGGTGCCACCGATGTGGCCGCCGACACAATCACCTACAGCTGGGACTTCGGCGACGGCAGCCCCCCAGTGACCGGCGCTTGGGCCTTCTACACCTACGCGCTCGACGGTACCTACACGATTACGGTGACCGCGTCTGACGAGGATGGCGGCGTTTCGACCGACACCGGCGTCATTACCGTGGGTAACCTGCCCCCGGAGCTGACCGCAGTGAGCGTTCCGAGCGGCGACGAAGGCGAGAGCCTGTCCTTCTCGGCCAGCGCGGTCGATCCGGGCGGGGACCCGCTCATCTACAGCTGGGACTTCGGTGACGGTTCGGCGCCGCAGACCGGCTTCCTGGTCACCCACAGCTACACCGACAACGGGTCCTACACCGTGGAGGTCACCGTCAGTGACGGTGACGGCGGTTCGGATAGCGACACGGGGACTGCGACGATCGCCAATGTCGCGCCGAACATCGGGAGCTTGGCGGGAGACGTCAGCGGCGACGAGGGCGAGGTCCTCAGCTGGACGGCTGCTTATACCGACCCAGGCTCAGACGACACTCACGTGGTTTCGTGGGACTTCGGCGACGGCAGCCCCTCTGCTGTTGGGGACACCGGCTCTCACGCCTACGCGGACAACGGGCTCTACAACGTCAGCGTCACCGTTACAGACGACGACGGCGGCGTGGCAACGCAGAGCATGGCCGTGACTGTGAGCAACGTGGACCCGGTGATCGTCTCGATGACGGTTCCGGGCGGGGACGAGGGTGCAAGTCTGCCCTTCTCCGGGGTCGCGACTGACGCCGGTTCTGCGGACACGCATACCTTCACCTGGGACTTCGGCGATGGCTCTGCTCCCGCTACTGGGGAGTCCGTCGCCTACACCTATTCGGACGACGGCACCTACACCATCACCTTGACGGTAGAGGACGACGATGGCGGCCAGGTGACCCAGACGACGACCTGTGCGGTGGTCAATGTTGCACCCACCATGGTCTCCATGCTCGGCCCGGGCACCGGTCTCGAAGGCCAGGCTCTTCCGTTTGAAGCGGCCGCTAGCGATGTCGGCGTCGCCGATCTCGTAGACCTCACCTACACCTGGGATTTCGGCGACGGCCTCGACCCCGAGGTCGGAGACGTGGTCGAGCACGCCTTCCCCGACGACGGCACCTACACCGTCACCGTGACCGTCGATGACTTGGACGGCGGGACGGTCAGCGACACCGTCGAGGTGGTGATCAGCAACGTCGAACCTGAGATCGTGTCTACGGCACCTGAGTATGCGTCTGAGGATGTGGAGTACACCTACGACCCAATCGTCGACGATCCCGGCGACGAGGTCTTCACCTGGTCGCTCTCGCCCTCTTCGCCCCCGGCGATGACCATCGACTCCTCGACTGGGCACATCAGCTGGACCCCGACCTACGACGACAACCTCGTCGGGTCGTTCGCCGTCACCCTTACCGTCGATGACGGCGATGGAGGGAGCGATGTCCAGACCTGGGTCATTGCGGTTGGTTTCGACGATGACGATGGCGACGGAATGGCCGACGAGTGGGAGACAGAGAACGGACTCGATCCCACGGATCCGACCGACGCCGAGGGAGACCTGGATGGGGACGGGATCTCCAACTTGGACGAGTTCCTAGCCGGTACCGACCCGGCCGCCTTCGACGGCCCCTCGACGCCGGTCCTGAGCAGCCCCATCGGTGGGGAAGAGGTCGAGACGGCAGTGCCATGGTTGTTGGTCGAGAATGCCTCAGACCCGCAACTGGAGGAGCTGCTCTACGGCTACGAAGTCTACGAAGATGAGGGTCTGAGCGTGTTGCTCGAGGAAGGGCTTGCGGTAGCTGAAGACCCGTCGGGGGAGACGTCCTGGAAGGTGCCCACCCCCCTGGTCGAGAACAGCGTGGTGTGGTGGCGAGCCCGGGCATCGGATGCCAGCTCATCCAGCCCCTGGTCCGAGCCGGAGACCTTCTTCGTCAACGAGTTCAACGAGGCGCCGCCTGCCCCCGTCGCGGTCTACCCCGAGGAGGGTCAGACGGTCGCCACCGAGGCCATTGCTCTGGACTGGCTCCTGGTCGTAGATCCTGACGGCGACGAGGTGGTCTATGGCGTGGAGGTTTGGGGCATCGACTCCGACGAGCTCGTTGCTTCGGCCGAGGAGCTCTCTTTCGATGCCGAGGACACCAACGGGTCCTGGGAGATCGACGTCCTCCTCGAGGAAGATCTCTGGTACCGCTGGACGGTGACGGCTACCGACGAGCACGGTCTCAGCAGTGAAGAGGACGATGGCGTCGCCTTCCTCTACACCCTGGAGAACGAGGCGCCTGCCGGTGTCCTCTTCATCTCGCCGGAAGACGGCTCCTCCATCGAGGAGGTGTCGCCGGTGCTGGTGGTGCAGGAGGGTAGCGATCCCGAGGGCGGTACCCTCACCTATTACCTAGAGGTCGACGGGGTAGAGACCTTCGACAGCGAGCACCGGGTCGAGACGACCTTGCCTGGCAGTGAAACGGGAACCGTGGAGTGGTCGCTCGAAGACGAAGGCGTGGTCCTTGCGACGGACCAGTGGAGCTACGCGCGGGTCGTGGCCGTGGACGAGGGGGGCATCGAGTCCGCTCCGGACACGATCCACTTCTTTGTGCGGGGTGCCGAAGACGCACCACCGGTCCCGGAGTTGCTCTCCCCCGAAGACGGCTCGGAGACTTCGGTCCTGCTGCCTACCTTCATCGCCGGAGCAGTCGAGGACCCCGAGGGTGACCCGGTGTTCTACGACTTCGTCGTCGCCTCGGACGCGGAGCTGACTGAGGTCCTTGCCGGTGGCGAGGGGCTTGGTGTTCTCGCGGGCAGCGAAGTCGAGGGCTTTGAGGATGCCGCGGTCTGGACGGTGGACGTGGCCCTCATGGGCGAAGTGTTCTGGTCAGCGCGGGCCGTCGACGGGACCGGTGCCGCATCGGACTGGGCCCCCGCCTTCCGCCTGATCGTGTCTACGGGTGAGCCGTCGGTGGAAGAGATCCTGGAGGAGCTGCTCGACGGCGCGACGGACCCGGCGAGTGGCTGCGACTGTGGGAGTTCCCTCGTCGCCGATGGTGGCGTCTCCCGCCTCGAGGCGGTTGGCGCGATGCTGTTCCTGCTCTTGCCGGCGGTCCGGCGGCGGCGGCGGCGGTAGACCACCGGTCTCGCGCTCCGCTTCGGCGGGCGCTCAGGGCTGAAGCCCGAACCAGGGGCCCGTT
>CAZQTQ010000008.1:14091-25284 GCA_964596025.1 uncultured Rickettsiales bacterium | reverse complement strand
GGCAGGAGCCGCCGTTACCGTCGCCGCGACCGCGGCGTCGGAGTCGAGGTTCAGGGCGAGAGCCACAGAAGTGGTTGCCACGCCAGGGAGGGGGTCAGACGAGATTGTGATGTCACCGACCGCGGTGTTCACAGCTCCGCCTGCGTCGATACCGAAGCCCTGTAGCTTCATCCCGACGAGGTTGACCAAGTTGCCGTTGGTGTCCAGCTGGAACTGACCCGACCGGGTGTAGTAGTCGTCGCCAGTCGCATCGGCCACGACAAAGAAGCCCTTACCGTCAATCGCAAGGTCCGAAACGCGGCTGGAGTTCTCCAGCGCGCCCTGACCAAAACTCTGGGTCACGTTCCCGGTAAAGGCACCCATCCCGAGTTGGCCCTTGCCAACGCCGAGATTGCGAATCATGAGGTCTTGGAACTGTGCGTCCGAGCCCTTGTACGCGGTCGTGTTCAAGTTGGCGATGTTGTCGCCGACCACGCTGAGACCGAGGCCGTTGACTCCAAGGCCCGTGATTCCGGTGCTTAGGGTATTGAAGAGCGACATATATGCGCCTCCTGGTTGATTGGGGGCCTACGGACCCCCGTTGTTATGCCCTGGATGGGGCCTACATCCCCATCCGAGCGGTTAAGAACCCATGTTCATAGCGATCGAATCCAGGGTCCACTGACTCTCGAGGGCGGCCGCTTCGGCCTCTTCCGTAGAGGCCTGTGCTGCGTCCACCGGCGGGGAGGGCGCACCAGACGGCTCGCCTTCCATCACCCGAATGATCGCTTCGAGCCCTACGTTTTGCCCCTCGACCCAGAGGACGGGAACGCCATCGACAAAACGGAGTTCCTCGACCCGTCCGGAGACGAATGTCGAAGACTCCACAAGATCTCCGTTGGCATCGCGGGCCGTCACCTCGAAGTGGTACGTGCCCTCTTCGGTTTCGACGCCGGCCAGGTCGCGACCGTCCCAGCTAACTGAGGACTGGCCGCCGGGACGCCCACCAGCCTCGATGGCGTCGACTACCCGGCCGTTCTCATCGAAAACGGTCACGATGACATCGGTCGCCTCACCAGCCAGCTCGAAGCTCAACTCCTCGGGCTGTCCGGCCTCTCGCTGGAAGCGATCGCCGTAGGCCACCACCTCCCGGCCCACCAAGTTGACCGCGTTCTCGTTGTTGAGCGAGGTCATGCCCAGCATGAGCTTGTCGAGGCGCTCGTTGGCGTCCATAAGCTGTTTGACGGTGTTGAGCGAGGTCACCTGATCCATGAAGTTGGCGGAATCCATGGGGTTCAAGGGGTCCTGGTTCTGCATCTGGGCCATCATCAGGCTAAGGAAGTCCTCTTCCTCGAGCTCGCGCTTGGGTGCACTAGCACCGGCATCGGCCGGGGGCAGCTGAGGCTGCAAGGACAGGGGATTGACGGGCATCGCAGATCCCTCCAGTTAGAGTTTCATGTTGAGGAGTGCGCCCGGGCCTGCGCTCGGGGCCGTCACTCCGTGAGAGTCTGCGGCTTCCCCCGAAGAGGCAGAATCGGCCGCAGTTGTGTGGTTGAGTCCCTCACCCTTCTCAGAGCCCGAGGCATCCCCAGCACCGGATTCCTGCGAAGCCAAAGCGGAGTCCTGGGAGCCATCGGGGGACACGTCGAACTCGCCAAGCCTGAGCCCCTTGCTGGCCAAGGCCTCCCGCAGCTCACTGCTGCGTACCTCGGCGCTGGCCGAGGCCTCCAAACCGGCCCGCAGCTGGACATCGACCGTGTCGTCGACGACGTCCACGCGGGCGTTGACGGTCGAGCCGTCATTCATCGCTACCCGCAGGTTGGCCCCGCGCACGTTGCGGATGCGGACGGACCCAGGAAGGGGCTCGGGCTCCGTCCACAGGGTCGTATCTTGGTTTGCTCCGGGACTGGGTTGGCCGCTCTGGGACTGGGGAGCATGCCGTCCCATGAACTGGGAGGATGAGTCGCCCGCTCCGTTGCCACCGGCTGCCGTCGCCGTCGTCAGGGCAGTGCTGTTCCCCTGGCTCGTCGAACTCGGGTTCGAATGCTCTCCCCCGGATAGCGGTTCGGCCTCGATACCCAAGTTGCTCCCGAGATCGACCTCGCCCAACGCCTCGGTGATGGGCGGCAGTTCCGCCATCAGTGGGCCGTTTGCGGCCTTGGCCTCGGCACCGACCAGGGGTGGGTACGAACTGTCGGCGGGACCGGCCTGTGACTCGCCGGCACCGGCAAAGGCGGCCGCTCCGGGCACCTCGTTGGCGCTCAGCCCACCGCCAGCGATGAGTCCGCCGGCGGGCAACTGCGGCGCGTGATTGGCACCCTGAAGGTTGAGGATACGGACGTTGCCGCCAACCGGCGGGCCCGAGTGCATCCCCGGGCCTCGCGGAGTGTCGTTGGCCACCGGAGCGATCTGGATGCTTCCATCCAGCTGCGCAGGCGCCGATCCGAGCGAAGGAGTGCCGCTGGTGGGGCCGAGTTCCATGGGAGCTTGGTTGGCCGGCGCGGCCACGTTGGCATCGGGATACTCCGAGGCCTCGGCCGCCTGGTTCCCGTCCGGACTCGTTGCTCCGGTCTCAGCGGGTTTGGTCACTTCCTGCGCCTCGTTCGCGGCGGCCTCATACGTGGGATCGGCCGGCTCGTTCCGAGCCGCGATCCCCTTGGCCTTGCTGCCGACTTCAAGCCCGAGAAGAGAGCGGAAGGTCTGGCCCAGGGTGGGGCTGCCTCCCTTCTTGCTGGCTTTGACCTGGGTCGTAGCCGGAACCGGGGGACGCTGCTGGGTAGCGGAGGTTGGCATAGTTGGACTCCTACCTCTGTTCGGGTTGGACAACTGGCTCGCGGCCTGCGGGCCCTGCAGCGGAAGGTTCCGCTGCGGCCTCGGCAGGAGCAGGTGCCGGGGTTGGATTGGAAGGGGGTCGTGTCGAGGGCCCACCAGAGCGGGGATCCTCGACCAGAGTCATGCGGTTCGCGAGACGCTGCGCCTTCGCGGGGGGCATGGAGGCCAGCACCTTGCCGGCCTGCTTGGGTTTGATGCGTTGGAGGACGGCAAGTGCGACCTCTTCGTCCATTCCGGCGAGCATGGTCGCGGCCGGTGTGGCCTTCATACTGTCGACCATCCGGGCGAGCTTGCCTACGCGCTCTCCAGTCAGGCTCTTTTCGCCTTCGAGCTTGGCGAGCATCTCCGATCGCACCGCTTGGAGGTCCGCCATCCGCTCCTCGACAACCGAGGCCAGGGCTCTCAGGGCTTCTTCGCGTTCGGTCAAGACCAGATCGCGGCGGTCCAGCTCACGAGCGCGTTGGCGGAGGTCCCGAAGAATGAGGATCTCCTCGTCGGTGCAGCTCTCCTCGTGGGGGCTCTTGACCTCCCAGGGAAGTGGAAGCGGCGGGGGGTCCGAAGTGCCATCCTCGTTGTCGGACTTCTCTTCGCCACCGCCATCATCGGCGCTGTCCTCCTCCTTGCCCTTGCTGCCGGCAGCACCGACCAACAGGACGGAGCACACCACCAACCCGAGGAGGAGCAGAAGGAGGGATGCGATGCGGGGGATGAAGTGGTTCACGCATTACTCCTGGTCGGCCTGCTTGCGGGCGTAGCTGTTGAGGGCAACGGCATCGTTTGCCCGCCAGTCCTGGCGCCGCATGTCTTCCGCTTCGCGGAGGGCGGCGCGCCCGTGGATGTGTTCGAACAGGCGACGCTCCGTCCACGCGCCGCGGACCTTCACCTCCCCAGAATTCACCTCCTCGCTACAGTCGGTAACGGTGTCGCGCTGCACATCTGCCTGCTCGGCCAAATGCTCGCGATAGCGCGCCTCCTGCTCAAGATCCGCCACGCTCTCGCGGGAACCTGTGGGAGCGCTGTGAAGGCGCTCTTTGGTGTCCTGAAGTTGCTGTTCTGCGCTCTCGAGTTCAGCCCGCCTCCTTTGGAGCTCGGAGAGGTGGCTGCGTTCCATCAGGCGCTTGAGACGAACCAGGCGTGCAAGTCGCTTCGAGGTCATGCTTCCTCCATCTCCTCTTCACCCCGGCTCGCCATAGCCAACCCGGCCAACTCCACCAGGCTGTCGGCCATCAGGCAGTGCTCGCGCTCGGCCTGCCGCATCATCCTGCGGATGGGCTCTATGAGTTCGAGCGCCTTGTCGATCCGAGGGTTGCTTCCAATCTTGTAAGCCCCGATGTTCACCAGCTCTTCGGCATCGCGGAAGACGGCGATCAGCTCGCGGATTTCGGCCGCGTCTGCGATCTGCCGGGGGTCCACAACGTCCTTCATCACCCGAGAGGTGCTCTGGAGGATGTCGATGGCGGGGAAGTGGTTGCGCGCCGCCAGCTCCCGAGTCAGGACGACGTGCCCGTCGAGAATGCCGCGGGTAGCGTCCGAGATGGGGTCGTTGAGGTCGTCTCCCTCGACCAAAACGGTATAGATTCCGGTCAGGGAACCAGTGTCCTTCAACGTGCCGCAGCGTTCGAGCAAACGGGGCAGCAACGCGAAGACTGACGGGGTATAGCCCCGACTGGTGGGAGGCTCGCCAGCGCTCAGCCCGATCTCCCGCTGGGCCATGGCCAGACGGGTCACCGAGTCCATCATGAAGAGGACGTCCTGACCTTTGTCGCGAAAGAACTCCGCGATGGTGGTAGCAACCAGTGCGCCCTTGACCCGGAGGACCGGAGAGGCGTCGCCGGTGACCGCCACCACAACCGAACGGGACATGCCCTCTTCGCCCAGGGCCTCTTCAATGAACTCGCGAACTTCCCGACCTCGCTCGCCGATGAGCGCGATGACGTTGACGTCGGCCGTTGTGTTGCGGGCAATCATGCCGAGCAGCGTCGACTTGCCGACTCCGGTGCCAGCCATGATTCCGATTCGCTGGCCCTTACCCACCGTCAAGAGCGCATCAATGGACTTGATGCCAACACTCAGGGGCTGGCGGATGCGCGCGCGGGCAAGGGGGTTGGTGGCCTCCCGGAAGATGGAGCTCTGGCGACGGCAAGGCAGTGGGCCCAGACCGTCAATCGGTTGACCCAAGGGGCCGACGACCCGACCCAAGAGCTCTTCGCAGACCGGAATAGAAAATTCGGTGCGAATGGGGCGAACCCGGGAGCCGTGAGTCACGCCGACCACCGAGTCGAAGGGCATCAGCAAGCTCCTCTTGCCCTTGAAACCGATGACTTCGGCGAGCACCTGCTCGCCCTCGCGCCCAGTGCTCACCTGGCAGATCGTGCCGACACCCGTGCCGGGAACCGCCGCTTCCAGCAGGGTCCCCACCACCTGGATCACCTGCCCTTCATAGGCGAAGCTCTCCACGTACTGGAGGCGGTTCAACAGGCCTTCAGCGGGACGTAGCGGAAGTCCGGTTCCGTCCTGGAGACCCTCGAACTCGGCGGCAGACTCAGCCATCGGTCAGCTCCACTTGCTCTTTGACCCAAGCGTCGATGTTTTCGGCAAAGGCAGTGAACTGCGCTTCGATAGACGCATCAACTCGGCCATAGGAGGTTTCGAGCACGACCCCGCCCGCTTCCAGGGCAGGATCCACCTCCAAGGAGAATGGGGTGTCCCGCCGGAGGCGATCAAGAAGGTCTGGCTGGTGGTCCTGAAGGCTCTGCTCGTCTTCCGGCCCAATGTGCAAGACGAGGCGGTCATCTCCTCGAACTCGCTCGAGGACCGACGAAATAAGGCTCTCCAGGCCGGCCGGCTGCACTGCCAGCTCGCGGCGAATGACTTGGCGTGAAATGAGGTGTACTGCATCGGCTAGGTCCTTTATGGAACGAGAAAAAACGTCTTCTCGTACCAGTTGCAGGCGCCGTGCCAATTCGTCGATTTTCTCCAGCCTTTCGGCAACCTCCCCCCTCGCCGCCTCGAGGCCTTCTTGGCGTCCTTGCTCGAAACCGACGCTTCGCTCGGCTTCCCGCGCCATGCCTTCGGCGGAGACCGCCGAGGGCCCCAATCCGCCCGATTCGACGCCCTCGACATCGATGGGCGCGTCGCCATCCTCGACCAGCTCCGCTTCAATGGTCTGGTCGACTCGACCGCTATTCTCTCGGCTGAAGGCGGCAATCGCAGAGAAGGGATCCTGAGCGAGTACCAGAGCGTTCATGGGCTGGAAGCTGTCTTCCTCGGTTTCGGGGACAGACCCAAAAAGTGGGCGGAACGGGCTCATCTCACACCCCCTCTACTCGACAACCGCTTCGCCGCTGCCGAGGAAGATCAACTTGCCTTCCTCTTCCAACCGCAAAGCGAGCTGAATGATCTGCTGCTGGGCTGCCTCGACCTCGGAGATGCGGGTCGGCCCCATGGCCTCCATATCGTCCTGGAGGTAGGCGGCAGCACGCTCGGACATGTTCTCGAAGAAGACGGTGCGCGTGGCCTCATCCGCACCCTTGAGCGCGGTGGCGAGGTCCTTCCGCTCGACCTCCTTCAGAAGGTTCTGGACTCCGCGGCTGTCCGCCTGGCACATCATGTCGAAAGAGAACATCTGCCGGCTGATCTCGCCGGCGACAGCCTCGTCCTTGCGGGCCAGAGCAGCCAGCATGGTCTCTCTCATTTCCTGCGGCAGGCTATTGATGGTCTCGGCCACCATCTTGGTGCCTTGGGTCTCGGCTTGGGTCACATCCGCGGTCTCCGTTTCCGCACGACCGAGAAGCTCCTCAATGTCCTGAAGCAGCTCCAGGGGGATCTGCTTCAGGTTGGCGAGTCGATAGACCACCTCCACCCGCAGGTCCTCATCGAAGCACTGGAGGACACCCGACGTCATCTCGGGACCCAAAACAGAGCAGGCGACGGCCACCGTCTGGGGATGCTCTTTGGTCAGTCGAGCCGCGAGCGCACCGGGTTGCATTGCCTGGAAGGTGCGCTGGAAACCGACCCGACTCACCGGTTCGATGGAGCGCAGCATTTTGTTGGCGCGCTCCTCACCGAGTACGGCGGGGAACACGCTCTCCAAATACTTGTTGCCCTGGGACCGCAGGTACAAAGACCGGCCCATATCACCCGCGAACTCCGCGATGATTGCCTGAATGATCTCGGCCTCGACGTGTCCCATCCTGGAGATCGCGTCTCCGACCTTCCGGATTTCCGACTCACTCAGCTGGTTGAAGATCTGACGAACCGTCTCCTCCTTGAGGTACATGATGAGGATCGCCGCCTTCTGAGCGCCGCTCAGGTGATCGATGTTCGGATTCTGATCTGCCACGGGGTTCATGTTGCCTCACTCGCTCTCAGCGGCAATCCACGCTTGAAGCGTGACTACCGTGTGGTCAATGTCCGTACCGACGAGGCGATCGACCTCGTCTCGAGTTACGTGGCGTCCGCCAGTGGAGACGTTGTCCAGCCACTCCGCGAGTACCTCGTCTGTTCCCGGCTGTGAGAGGGCGCCAGTCGGTCCGCCGTCGGTGCCCGCGGCGGCAGCTCTTGCCACCATCGCCTCGTGCTCGGCCGTCACCTCTTCGACCTGCCGCATCAGCGGCTTCACGATGAAGAAGAAGACCATCACCATTGCGATAAGGCCGAAGCCGTAGCGAATGCCATCGGTCCAAGACACGCCAGGGGCAAGCGCCGGGGCTGGCGCTGCTCGCGAGTACTCCACCTGATCGAAGGGCTGGTTAATGACCGTCACGTTGGCCACTGAAGCGCCGATGGTCTGGGCGACGAGCTGGCGGAACTGATCCAGCTCCTCGGCCGTTCGGGGGGTGTAGGTACGAGTGGGCGTAGCCGCCGCCTCCGACCCCACATCGGCCCCCGCGACTGGCTCAGAATCCCAGAGACCGTTGACGACCACCGCCGCGGTCACCCCCACGATCCCACCGGGAAGGCTGGCCGAGGTGGTCAGCTTCTCGGGCACGTCCACGTTGGCCAGCTCGTCGGCTTCGGTAGCACTGCTGCCACCCCGCTGCTGCCCTGCCTGGGCAATCTCAGGAATGTTCGAGGTCGTGCCCGGAACGCCCCCGCCACCCGCGCCGCGTCCGCCGCCCATAGTGGAGGACTCCCGGCTTCGGGTCGAGATGGTCACGGCGCGATCGCCGTCCAAGTCCCTCTGCTGGGTACTCCGCTCGCTGTGGTCCAGCTCAACGCTGACCCGGGCGACGACGTTCCCAGCACCGACAATGCGGCCAAGCAAGGTCTCGATCTTGCCCTGGTAGTACTTCTCGTAGTGACGGCTGAGGTCGGCCAGGCGGCCGGCAACTGAGGTCTCCTCATCGGCACTGAGCGCAGCGTGAATGATGCGCATCTCCGAGTCCAGGATCTCCACCCGCTCGCCCCGAAGCCGGGGAACGGCAGCGGCAACCAGAGCGGCCATGCGGCGCCCCTCGTCGACACCGAGCGTCGTACCCGACTTGAGTTCGACATAGACCGAAGCACTAGGCGCCTCCTGATCCTCCTCGAAGAGGCTCGTTTCGGGGATGCTCAGCAAGACCTTGCTTCCCATCACCTGGTCAAAGCCATTGATTTGACGCTCGATCTCGCCCTGGAGACCACGCACCCAGCGAACGTGCTCGACAAAGCGCGTCGAGCCGAACTTGTTGTCCTCCAAGAGCTCCAGGCCGGCCTCACGGCCGGTGTGGAGGATGCCGCCACGCATCGTCACTGCGACCTGATCCCGCATGGTGTCAGGGATGAGGACGCGATTGGTGCCACGCTCGAGGCGGTACGGGATGTCGTCCGCCTTCAGGGACTGGATGACCTCGTTTGTAGACTTCGGGTCCATCGGCTGGTCGAAGAGGGCCACGTAGGGATCGTAAGTGGCCCAGCCCCAGATGCCGGCGGCAAGAGCCACACTCAGCGGCACCGAAGTCATCACATAGGTGCGCCGATGGGGGGGTAGGCCTCTGATGTAGGTGATCAGGCCTATGATGATTTCTCGGATCCGGTCCACGTCGTACTCCTAGGTTCCGCGGCGATCTGCGCTCAGATCTGGATTCGCATCAGCTCTTCGTAGGCACTCAGTGCCCGATTCCGGAGCTGGACCGTGTACTTGAGGGCGATGTCGGCCTTCTCGAGCTCCAACATCGTGTTGTGAATGTTGACGTCCCGCCCCGAGGCGAGATCGATGACCATCTTGTCGGAGCTCTGCTGGAGGTCAGAGACCCGCTGAAGAGCATCCGAGACTTTGGCGCCAGCTCCCTTGTCGGCTGCGCCCTTGGACCCGCCGATGATGAACTCACGGCCCTCGCTGCTCGAACTTTGGACCCGCCCGCCGCTCTGCTTTCGGAGGGCAGTAGCCCGCTCGATGATGGCGGCGTAGTTTCCGCCGACTTTTCCGATGCCGCTCATCGTCCGATCTCCAGAGCCTTAAGGGCCATGTTCTTGGTCGCTCCGATGGCGGTGACGTTGGCTTCGTAGGCTCGGGAAGCCGAGATCATGTCGACCATCTCTTCGACAATGTTGACGTTGGGCATGGTGACCAGGCCCGTCTCAGGATCTGCGTCGGGATGGCCGGGGTCGTAGACCTGCTCGAACTCTCGGCTGTCTTCGGCGATCTCGACCACCTGAGGAGCCTCGAGTTGCTGCTCGAGTACCGCGCTGAAGGGGTCGCTAGAGACGGGACTCGACTTGAAGACCGGCATCTTGCGGACGTAGGGCCCACCTTCCTCGGTGCGCGTGGTCTGCGCGTTGGCGATGTTGGTCGACACCGTCTGCAGTCGGGTCCGCTCGGCAGCGAGACCAGAGGCTGATACCTGAAGGATATTGAGGAGACTCATGATTAGCGTCCTCCGTCGCTGGCGGCGTACTCGAGCATTCCGAGGCGCCGGTTCAAGATTTCGGTGGTGGCGTTGAAGAGGAGGTTGTTCTCCGCGAGGACAACCATCTCCTCTTCGGGATTGACGGAGTTGCCGTCTTCGGACCACGCCGGTGCGTCCAGAGTGGTGATGGGGGTGCTGGCCGAATCGACCGCTCCGCCGAGATGACGGGGGTCGGACACGGTCAGAGCGCCCGCAGACTCGCCTTCGTTGGCAAAGAGGCGGTCCAAGGCGGCCCGAAAGTCAACACGGCGGGCCTCGTACCCAGGAGTATTGACGTTGGCGATGTTGGACGTGACGAGGCCGTGTTGCTTCATCCGGAGGTCCAACGTGCCCCGAAGGCGCGAGAAGATGGGGTCGAAGAGATTGGCTGACATTCGCTTGCTCTCGCTTTCTGGTCGGGCCCCTTGGCGCGACCTAAGCGTTCTTCTTCAAGTACCGTGCCAAAGAGGGCCGGATTGCAAGCTAACTGATTGTTTTTACTGTGGAATGTAGATTACTGCTGGGCGCGGGGCGCCCCGAGTCGCGGAGCGGGTGTCAGTCCCATGACTCCACGTCGATCAGGCCCTCAAAGGCCTTCTTGAACTCGACGCTGGAGCGCATTTCGCGAGCCATGAGTCCCCAGGCATCCGCCTCGCCGGCGAGGCCCTCGAGAAGCGTCTTGGCCTCCCCGTCCCGCCCCAGCTCGTCCAGAGCTCGGGCCCTGTACCAGGAAATCCGACGGGCCCGTTCTTCGCCGGAGAACTGCTCCGCAGCATCGCAAGCCTCGAGCACCGCCTCCCAATCGGCGGCCCCCCTGGCCAACTGTGAGGCAATCTGGGCGACCATCAGCCAACCGCTGGTCATGTTCTCGGCACCCCCGCCCCGCAGGCCCTCCTGCAGGTCCGCCAGGGCGATTTCGGGCTTCCCAGCGCGTTGCGCCGCCATGCCCCTGCGGAAGAGAAGGCTCGGCACAGCTGCACGGGTCCGAACGGAAGCCTGAGCTTCCACGATCGACCGGTCGAATTCCCTGCGGGCGGACTCGTGTTCGCCGAACTGCGAGAGAACATCACCTCGCAGGGCAGAGAAGCGCTCGTCCAACAGCACGGCCTCGCTTGCCTCGAGGTAGTCCAGGGTCTTGGCCGCAGCCTGGAGCTGCCCCTCTCGCAGGTAGATAGCCGCAAGACTGAGCAAGGGATCTCGGCTCTCAATTTCGGTCGCTCCCTCAGCCACCGCCTCGCTCAGCCAGCGCGCTGCCATGCCAGGAAGACCCGCGGCGAGCGCGGTCGCCGCCGCCTCCCGTCGCGTGCTGGGATTGAGGCAAGCACGCACCTGAAGATCGTCCAAGAAGGCCCGGTAGATCCCGAGCGCCCGTGTCACCTCGCCACGACTCCTCAGCTCGTCAAAGAGGCGCGGAGCAGTGTGGCAAACCACGTGGTTGTAGGCCACGGGCCCGCCCATGCTGGGGGTGCGGTGCCGGAGCCACCGATAGAGAACCAGGCCATCCTCAAGCAGT
>CAZQTQ010000008.1:4236-14081 GCA_964596025.1 uncultured Rickettsiales bacterium | reverse complement strand
GAAATCGCTTCGTCTTCCACCACGGTGTGAGGCCAGGCCAGCGCCCGATTCCGCAGGTTGAGGGCCACCTTCTGCCAGGAAACCGGGCTCGCGCTGTCTTGGGAAACGATGGCATCCAGTACCTCAAGGCGGACCCTCGCGATTGGCACCAGAGTGGACTCGGGGGTTTGCTCAATGATGAGGCGCAACCAACGCCTCGCTGCATCGGCGTCTCGGTGGCTCAGTGCAGCCTCGTGCAGCCACCAGCGGGCCCGGATCTGGTTGAGCTCGTCGGGATCTTCGAGCTCCATGCGTTCGAGGAACGGAAGCGCCTTGGCGGGACGGCCGCCGTCAAGATAGATGCGAGACCACATCAGGTCGTAGCGAGCCGAACGCGCCAAGATGGGGTGGCGCTTGAGGAGGGTATCGACGACAAAGCTGGCACGGGTGCTGTCCCCCTCCTTCCACAGGCCGTAAGCAAGGGCCATGGTGGCGAGGAAGCGGCTGCTCTCGTCGGACTTCGGCAGCCCGTCTAGGTTATCGACGATTTCCGAGATCCCGTCTGAACGACTGCCTCCCTGAATGAGCGTCATCCCCAGCCCGATGTGCCAATAGGGGCGGTCCTCGTGATCCCGTCCCCGCTCAATCGCCCGCCGGTACTGGATCGCAGACTCGATGAAGTTGCGCTCCCGCTCGTAGTTGTAGCCAGCCTGGCCTCGGGCCCAGGGCACCCAGTCCGAGCGCGGCGTCAGCGCCGCTGCAAGTCGGTAGGCCTCCGCAGCACGCCCCGCATGAGCGGGCTCACCATCGACCTCCGGCTGGGCCCAGGCATGAGCCCGGGCCAGGGCGACCCTCGCCCGCACTTGGTCGTTGAGCATCGGGTAGCCACGAAGAATTCGAGCCCCTTCCGCCCCTTGGCCCTGATCGGCCAGCACGCTGCTCCGCTTGAGGGCCTCGTCCCCGCGCCATTCGTCGCGAATCGCCTGCGGCAACCGGCCAAACATGTGTGGCTCGATCTCAAGCGGCGGCTCCAGCCGAACTGGAGACTTGCGTCCAACGGGCCAGATAACGGGCGCCCAATCGACCCGATCCGCGGGCTGGGTTCCCGGTGCGTTCAAGATCGCTCTGATCCGGCGATCCCTCCACGGGTAGCGGCGGAGAGTCTCCTCCGCGCTCGCGGTGACCGTCTCGAGCCGCACGGCGTTGCCGGCAAACATGTGGTCCGCGAAGTGAATCTCAAGGCGATCCTCGGCGGCGCGCACCAATGAAACACCCCGAACCCCCGTGTCGAGGCGCAAGTCCAACCGCACGGCGTTGCGCGAGACCGGGACCACGGCGAAGGACTGAATGACCTGAAGCTCGGCCCCGACTAGCTGCGGGTGCAGAGGCTCGGTTTGGTGGTTGAACTGGACCCGGAACACAGCATCGACGATGGCCGGGCGAGACGTTACGCGGGATCCCGGTGAGATCTTCAAGAACAGGGAGCCCAGACCCTGCTGCTCGGCAGCCCCAACCTCGCCGGCTTTGGCCGGCTCCCGGATCGACTCCTGGGCGGACACCGCGGCGGGAAGGCACAAGCTGAGAGCCAACACCAGCCTCCACAGGTGATCGGAACGAGGACCCATGTCCTTAGCCTCCCGACTCGGCTGGCTCGACAACCTGCAGCGAGGCCAAGACCTCAGCCGCATTGTCGGAGGTGAGCTTCTTCTTCTTGAGCTTCTCAACCAGTGTGGTGCGGTTCATATTGAGCAAGCGTGACGCCTGGTTCTTGTTCCAGTCGGTCCGCTCAAGGGCCTGAAGGATGAGGATGGTCTCGTATCGGTCGACCGCAACGCTGAGCTCCAGCCCATCCATTGGCAAGGACAGCTCCAAGTAGGGTCCGCTGTGCAGTCCCACCTCGCCATCATCGGCCTCAAGATCGACCACATGTGCCATCTTCGGCGGCAGATCTTCGACGGTCAGGATCTCCTCCTCCGCCAGCACCACCATCCGCTCAAGAACCGCAGATAGCTCGCGCACGTTACCGGGCCACTCGTAGGCACAGAGGGCGTTCAGGGCGGCGGTCGTGATGCCGCGCACCGGCTCGAACGCCGCCTTGTTGATTCGGCCAACCATGTGACGAACCAGGAGCGGTATGTCCCCTTTCCGGTCTCGAAGCGCCGGCATCTCGATCGGCACGATTGCCAGACGGTAGTAGAGATCCTCGCGGAAGTTCCCTTCCTTCATCTCCAGCTCGAGATTGCGATTGGTAGCCGCTACCACCCGGACGTCCACCTTTTCGATCGTTCGGCTGCCTACCGGCTGGACCTCGCCGGTCTGTAGAGCACGCAGGAGTTTGACCTGGAGGGCCGCCTGCATCTCGCCGATCTCATCGAGGAAGAGGGTGCCGAGATTGGACATGGCGAATCGGCCCTTGTGGTCAGAGACGGCCCCCGTGAAGGCGCCCCTCTTGTGACCGAAGAACTCCGACTCAAGCAGATTCTCAGGGATGGCACCGCAGTTCACAGGGACCAGGTTCCCGGGCCTCTCGCTGAGGCGGTGAAGCACCTCGGCGACGAGCTCCTTGCCGGTCCCGGACTCGCCGGTGACCAAACAGGTCGTTCCGGTCTTGGCCACCTTCTCCAGCATCTTGTACACGCGGTGCATGGCCGGGCTCTCGCCGATGAAGACACCGTGGTGGGCCTTCGGCTTGGGCGCGCCATCGTCGAAATCGACCGCAATCGCGGCATCAGCAACCGTGACAATGCCGTCCAGGGTGCTGTTGAATTCGGCCTGGGATTTTGGAGCGACGACGGCGGCCAAAGAGGGCTCTGTGCTGCTCCTAGCCGCCCGCTGGTCCGCTTCGGCGCAGACGATGACGACCGGCGGTGTCAGGCGCGGACCATCGACACTATCGACCAAGGGAGAGGCGTCCAAGCCGTTAACCCCGGCCCGTATAACCAACGCCGGCGGAGCGTCACTACGCATGAGCTGCACGGCGATCTCGTCCCGGTCGACAACGACCAGATCCGAGGAGCCGTGACAGCGCTCACGCAGCCACTCACGGACCGACTCCGAGGTCCCCTCGCAGTCAATCAGCAAGGTGTACATCGGTGCCCTCCACGAACCGCCAGTCCCCATGACCGGCAGCCCTCACGACAAGCTTGCAACATTGGGGCCAACTCACGCCAAGGCACCGGCTGGCACACCGGGACCCAGAGTCCCAAGGCTACGCCAGCTCTCAATCCACCGTCAACGCAGGAATGCGCCCCATTGGGCCGATCGATCGGCTAGGGCCGTTCCGGAACGTGAATCGCCGACACCGGCGGACGCGGCCAGGGGGAAACCAGTCGCCCACCCCGGTCCTGGTAAGCCTCCCAAAGCTCCTGGCGGAACCAGGCGGTGATCCGCCATCCAGGACGCAGGGGATAGACCTCCTGATGCCAGCTGCCGCCCGCCCGACGGAGGCTGTCCTCAACAGATCTCGTCCGTCCGCCAGAGGCCAGAACCACCTCTGCCTCCCGGATCCACTCAACCTTGGGGACCCGCTCGGTGTAGCGGGTACGACTGTGGTCCCAACCACGGGTGATTGTGTACCAGCGCGTGGGATGCTTGGCATCCACGTTGAGTACCCGTGGACCGAGACGCTCCGTCACCGGCAGAGAATCACCTACACCGAGGAGGTCGCGTGTCAGCCCGTGGAAGCCACGCAAGGTCTGCGAATAGACATAGGGATGGCTGCGGTCGTCGAACGCCATTTGGTTGACGTACCAAGACTCGCCAACCAGAGGGCCGGCTGTGGCAATGGGCAGGACGGCCAGCGCAACGGCCGCCGCCCTCTTTGCTGGGTGGAGGCCGATGTCCTGGGCGGCAAGAAGCGCCTGTTGCGCACCCCAGCCACAGAGCAGCAGGACGGGGAGCTCGATGTTAAGGGCGCACCAAGGGGTCTTGTAAGGGATGATGGAGTAGATGAGAAAGCTGGACGTTGCCCAGCCCACCAGGACCAGAGCGAAGCGGTGACGGGTCAGAAGGGCCCAGAGCCCCGCCAGGAGAACGGGCAACAACGTCCATCCAAGGGTCTCTTGGAAGTAGTTCGCGAAATAGAGGACGTCCTTGGTCTGGCCCCGCGACCCCACGCCATACTCAACCCAAGACCCAAAGGCCTGGAAGAACTTGGGGACACCCTCCGTATAGGAGAAGAAGGAGGAAAAGAGGAGAACGAGCACCAGCGCCGCCGGAGCCAAGACCCGCAGGGCAAGGGGCCATCCTCCCTCCAAGACGGCTTTGAGCGCATCCCGTCGCTTCCTACCGAAGAAGAGGTCGGGCTCTACACACCCGCGGTGCCCGGGAAGCTGACGGCCGAACTGCCAGGCCACGAGTAGGCCAAGGCCGAGGCTCGCGAAGGTGAGGACAGCGGTCTCTTTGGTCGCCAGCGCCAAGGCCCCAGCCAGGGCTGCCCAGTGCGCGAAGCGAGGCTTGGGGCGCTCCACAAAGCGGGCGGAAGCAGCAAAGAGAACCACCGACAGCAAGACGAGGTAGACCTCGTGGATCGCGGTTCGTCCAAAAAACACCTGGGCCGGTGAGACCGCAAGCAGCGCACTGGCGACGAGGAGGCCAAAGCCTCCAAGGAAGCGGCGCAGCGGTAGGAGGGCAAGGAGGACCAAAGCACCGGCTAACGCCGTTCCGAGACGAAGGGAGAGTTCCGAAGGACCCAGAAGCTCGAAGAAGACCCAAGTGATGTAGTAGAGCAGGGGCCCGTGGTGGTCCGGTGGCTGGTAGCGGTAGGTGTTCCACCACTGCAAACGCAGCGTGAACCAACCATTGACACTCTCATCGTTGTGGAGCGGCTTGAGCCCCAGTTCGTCCAGGCGCAAGGCCAAGGCGAGACCAAGGATGACAAGGAAGATCAGGACGAAGAGGGCCTGACGCGCAAGGACTCCCCACCCCGATCCCATCGACTGCGGCTCCCTAGTCCTGGAGGTCCGGCTGTCCCGAAGCCCGGCCGTAGTCGTCGGCCAGACGCACTACGTCGTCGAGTTCGGGTGTGGAGACCTCAACGATCACGCTGTCTTCCAAGGCGCGTAGGCGGTGCAGGGTCCCCGGCCGGACCCGGATGGCCTCTCCCGACTCCAAAACTCGGGTCTCGAGACAATCGGCGGCGGGACCCCATTCCAGCTCCACCCGACCCGACTGGAGCAGAAGACCCTCGTCCTTGATCTCGTGGTACTGCAGGCTGAGCCGGCCGCCCCTACGGATGTGCAAGAGCTTCCCGACGAAGCGCTCGGCCTCGACCCAGACGATCTCGTGGCCCCAAGGCTTGTCAATCCTCCGCATCTGGGCCTATTCCTGCCGAGTCACGAAGGGCGAAAACGGGACGACGGACGCCAGCTTCCTCCCCTCCTCTTCGGCCAGGGCTCGGCTGGAGAAGACCCCGACCCGAACCCGGTGCCAGGTCTTCGTCCCCACTTTGGCTTGGTGGTGAAAGGCCTCGAAGCCCTGCTTGCGGAGCCTCTCGATGACGCCGGCGGCCTCTTCTTCGCTTTCGTAAGCGCCGACCTGCACCGTAAATCCCGAATCGGTCGAAGGAGGCCCCGGGAGGCTGACCCGCGACACTTCCAGTGGCTCGTGGGCCACCAGAGGCGGCAGGCCCTCGGTCCGCTGGCCCGAAGCCACCGGCGCCGAGCGCAGCCCCGTACCGCCGGAACCGGGCGGCTCAGCCGCCGCCGCGGTCTGAGTGTCGTCGCGGGCAACCAACGGAGCATTTTCCCTCGCTCCAGCATCCGAGACCAACGGATCGTCAGCCCCCTCCGGAACGGCTTCCCTCCGCACCACTTCGATAGCCTCGGCGGCAATGACGAGAGGCTCTTTGTCCTCTTCGGCCATCGCCGATTCCGCCAACGCAATCACCCCCCCGACGGCCTCCTCAGCCTCGGCATCGGAAGGGTTCGGAGGGGAATCTAGGCTAGGCAACTCACCAGATGCCGACTCAACCTCCTCCCGTGAACGCTCCGCCAACAGATCGGCCAGAACCTCACCCGGGTCGCGATCGACAAAGCCCGCCGGCTCCAGTAGCTGTTCATCGACCGGCCTCTGCCAGAGCCCGACCTCGAAACCAGCCACAAAAGCTGCGACCATCAACAAAGCGCACAGCCCGAGGAGCGAGGCCACCTGAGGCCCCGTCACCCGGTACTCGCGGACTTCTTTCAGACGCTCAAGATCGCGCACGACGGGCCAAGACTAGCCTGAATCCGAGCGAAGCAGGGCACACAGCAGAAGGCGGCCGTCTGCCGCCCAGCGGTCCGACTCAGGCCTCGGGACGCACTTCCTCGGTGGTGTAAGCCTCGATGACATCGCCTTCCTTGATGTCGTCGTAGCCCTGCAGTCCGATTCCGCACTCGTAGCCCTGCAGCACCTCCTTGACGTCGTCCTTGAAGCGCCGTAGAGAGCCGACCCTGCCTTCCCAGACCACCAGGGAGTTGCGGAGGAGGCGTGCACTGTTGCTGCGACCGATCTTCCCGTCCTGAACCGAGCAGCCAGCGATGGAGCCGAGCTTGGAGATCTTGAAGACCTCGCGGACCTCGGCATGCCCCTGAACCTTCTCGACGAACTCGGGGTCGAGCATACCCACCAGCGCTTGGCGCACCTCATCGGCCGCCTCGTAGATGACGCGGTAGGTGCGGATGTCCACCCCCTCGCTCTCGGCTAGCTTCCGAGCCTTTCCGTCGGGACGGACCCCAAAGCCAACGATGATGGCGCCTGATGCCGAGGCGAGGGTCACATCGCCCTCAGTCACGCCACCAACACCGGAATGGATGATCTTGATCTCTGTGTCGCGGACGTTGATCTCTCCGAAGACCTTCCTCAGGGCCTCAATCGAGCCCTGGACATCGGCCTTGACGATGAGCGCAAGCTCTTTGAGTTCGCCTTCCTGCATCCGCCGGTAGAGGTCTTCCAAGGAGACCGCAGGGCGCAGGTTGTCCGCGTTTTGGAGGCGAATCTCCTCCCGTCGATGCTCGACAATGGCCTTGGCATCTCGCTCGCTCTCAACCACCACAAATTCGTCGCCGGCCAAAGGAAGGCCGGACAAGCCGAGTACCGCAACGGGCGTCGACGGCCCGGCAGTCTTCAACTTCTTCGGCTTGGACTCGGTCGAGTAGATCGCCCGAACCTTGCCGTACTCGCAGCCAGCAACCACCACCTGCCCCTGCTCGAGCTCGCCTCGCTGGATCAAAACGATGGCCACTGGCCCACGGCCCTGCTCGAACTGGGCCTCGACCACACGGCCCCGACCGTTGCCCGTCGGCACGGCCTTGAGCTCGAGCATCTCGGCCTGGAGAGTGATGGCTTCGAGCAGCTCGTCGATCCCCTCCTTGGTCTTAGCCGAGAGCTCCAGCATCTGGACCTCGCCGCCCCAGTCGTCAGGGATCAACTCGCGCTCGCTGAGTTGCTGCTTGCACTTGTCGATGTTGGCATCGGGCAAGTCAATCTTGTTGAGGGCCACAATGATCGGGACTTCAGCCGCCTTGGCATGCGAAATGACTTCTTCGGTCTGCGGCATGACGCCTTCACTGGCCGCCACGACAAGCACCACGATGTCGGTCATCTGGGCACCACGGGCCCGCATCGCGGTAAACGCAGCGTGGCCCGGCGTATCGACAAATGCGATGCGCTGGTCCTTCGCCATCACGTCAAAAGCGCTGATGTGTTGGGTAATCCCGCCGGCCTCGTTGTCGGCGACCTTCGCTCCCCGAATCGCATCCAGAAGAGTGGTCTTGCCGTGGTCAACGTGCCCCATGATCGTGACGACGGGCGCACGCTCCGCCATGGCCTCCGCGTCAACCTCTTCGGCCGCCTCGCCGATCACCGTGTCCTCCTTGAAGGAGACATCTTCGATCTCGTAGCCGAATTCCTGCGCGACGAGCTGGGCGGTGTCGAAATCAAGGGTTTCGTTGACGGTGGTCATTTGGCCCTGGCTAATCAGGGCTTTGATCACAACTCCGCCCTTGAGGCCCATGTCCTTTGCCAGATCCCCCACCGTCACGGTTCCGTGGATCTTGACGATCCGCTTGTGGGCCGCTGGCGTGGTGACCGCCGTCTTGGCGGCACTCCGTCCGCTGGTCCGCGAGCGGCGGCCTCGCCTGCGGTCGGCGTGGCCGTAGAGATCGTCCTGCCGCTGCACGACCGACTTTCGCTTGCCTCGGCCCTTCCGACCGGGGGCGCGAGCCCGCGCGACCTCCTCAGGATTCAAGAAGCGCACCGGCCCCCGGGGCGCGGCCTTCTTCTCGAAGAGGGAGACTCCTTCAGGCTTGGGCGGCCGCTTCACACTAGCCGCAGTGCCCGCGGTCATCTCGTCTTCGATGATGCGGCGGCCCTTCTTGGGCTTGTGCTGAACAATGCCCTGCTGCTTCAGTAGATCCTCGAGGCTATTCTGGTCGTCGGGCGTCTTGCCCCCCGCAACAGCGGCCGCAACGGCAGCGGCAAGGATGGCCTCGTCGACCACGATCTCGGTCGCGTCCGCCGGCACCTCCGGGGCTTGCGCTTCCTCTTCGACCACCCCGTCGAGGCGGGCCTGGTCGGCTGCGACCTCACTTTCGTCCAAGAGCTTGTGAACGCGCTTCTTTGGCGCACTGTCCAGCAAGGAGTCCAGGCTGAGATCGTCGGCGGCCTCTGGGGCATCGGCGGCTTCAGTAGATTCGGCCGGAGCGTCCGGGGCTGCAGCCTCGATCTCGGGGGCAGGTGCGGACTCAGGCTCTTCAGCACCCGCGGGAGGAACGACCGCCTCCTGCAGCACGGGCGGGCTGGATGCCTCATCGACCTCGACGGGTCGCGGAGTTCGCCTCCGCACAGTGGTGCGAGGGGCCTCAGGCGCCTCGGGAGCAGCAGGCGCCGCGTCAACGGCTGGGCTGTCCTTCTTGCGCCGGACCACGGAGCGACGCGTGGTCGTCTTCGTGGGCCGATTGACAACGTCGTCGGAGGTGGTTCCGGGACCACCCCCTCGCCGCAATGCGTCCGCTCGTTCAAAGATGCTGCCCTTGGCCATCTGTTTACTACCTCATCGCACGCTCGTTCACTCCCGCTCGTACCTGTGCCGGGAGCGAAAGCGGTTTATAGGAGGGCATGCCCTCGGTTCAATGCTTGCCGAAGGGCCCGTGCGGCCTGGCCATCGGCCACCGCAGCAATGCTCCTCGGCTTATTCTTTCCCAATGCAGCTCCCATCTCCACAGAGTCCAAGAGGGACTCCAGGAGGGGAAGTTCTTTGCTCTCGGCCCGCCGCTCCCATTCCTCGCCGACGGTGGGCCCCATGTCCTGGGAGCGCACCAAGAAGGAGAAGCGCCGCTTGGACTTGAGGCTGGTCTGCACGAGGTTGGAGCCCGACTTGAGCTGGCCGGTGCGACCGGCAAGACCAAGCCACTCCCGCTGACGGTGTGCAAGGTACTGACGGGCAGAATCGAGGGGCCATTCGCCTCCAGCGACCTCCACCCGCTGCCTGAAACTGCGCGCAAGAGTGCCCGGCCGACCCGCGCCTTCTAGGCAGGGCCGGCTCCAGCACACCGATGCGCCCCGTCCGGGCAACTTGCGGCGCCAATCAATCACTGCTTCTCCATCGGGGCCCAAGACGAAACGCAGGGCTTCGTCCAAAGCCAGTGTGCGTCGGCACACCACACAGGTCCGAGTGGCGTCCGACACGGTTCCTTAGCTCTCTTCACCATCCTCGACGGCCTTGGTCTCGTCCGCAGCCTCGGTCTCGTCCGCAGCCTCGGTCTCGTCCGCAGCCTCGGTCTCGTCCGCAGCCTCAGTCTCGTCCGCAGCCTCAGTCTCGTCCGCAGCCTCAGTCTCGTCCGCAGCCTCGGTCTCGTCCGCAGCCTCGGTCTCGTCCGCAGCCTCGG
>CAZQTQ010000008.1:0-4136 GCA_964596025.1 uncultured Rickettsiales bacterium | reverse complement strand
CGGTCTCGTCCGCAGCCTCGGTCTCGTCCGCAGCCTCGGTCTCGTCCGCAGCCTCTTCCGACGCCTCGCCGTCCTCGCCTGGGACTTCACCCAATGCCTCTGCCGCCGCCTCTACCGCCGCCTCTGCCGCCGCCGCTGCGGCAGCCTCTGCAGCCTCAGCGACCAGACGCGCCGCCTCCTCTTCCTCAAGAGTCGGCAGGCCAGCGGCAAGTCGGCGCTCATTTTCTTCCTTGCGCTCGGCTTCCGCCGCTGCGGCAGCCTCTGCAGCAAGACGCGCCGCCTCCTCTTGCTCCAGAGTCGGCAAGCCGGCAGCAACTCGGCGCTTGTTTTCCTCTTTGCGCTCGAGATCGAGCCGGAGTTCCTCGGTCAGAATGACGTCCGCCTCTTCGATGACCTGCACCGCCAGCTCCTCGGCAATAGCGAGGGTCTCGATCAAGTCGTCCGGCTCGGCGTCGGCGACATCTTCCATGCGGCGGAAGCCGTAGCGAATAAGGATCTCGCGGTGGTCCTCCGTCAGCGACGAGATGCGGCTCAACATCGTCCGGGCATGCTCGTTCATTTCCTTGATCTTGGTCTCGGAATGGATGTCGATCTTCCAGCCCGTGAGCTGAGCCGCCAGACGGACATTCTGCCCCCGCCGACCGATGCCCAGGCTGAGCTGGTCGTCGGGGCAGATGAGCTCGATGGTTCGGCTGTCGTCATCCAGAATGACCTTAGTCACGATCGCCGGGGAGATTGCGGAGCAGACGAATCGCGCAGGATCCGTGCTGTAGGGGATGATGTCGATCTTTTCGCCGCGGAGCTCAGCAACAACGGCCTGTACCCGCGAGCCCTTCATGCCGACGCAGGCCCCAACCGGGTCCACGTCCGGATCCCGACTCGATACCGCAATTTTCGCTCGATGGCCCGGCTCGCGCACCGCAGCCTCAATCGTGACGATGCCCTCGTAGATCTCCGGCACCTCCAGCTCGAACAGCTTGACCAACATCCCCGGATGGGTCCGGCTCAGGACGATCTGCGGGCCACGAGCGTTGCGAGCGACCTCCAAGACATAGGCCTGAATGCGGTCGCCCTGGCGGTAGTTGTCCGAGTGAACCTGTTCACGCGAAGGTATGACGGCCTCGGTCTTGCCGAGGTCCACTACGATGGCGCCCTTCTCGAATCGCCGACAAATACCGGTGATCAGCTCGCCGATGCGATCCTTGTAGGCGTCGTAGATTTTCTCACGTTCGGAGTCTCGGACCCGCTGGATGATGACTTGCTTGGCCGTCTGCGCCGCGATCCGGCCAAACGACTCCATGTCCATCTTCAGCCCCAACTCATCCCCGACCATAGAGCCGGGATCGAGCTTTCGGGCATCACCCACTGTGATCTGGCAGTCCGTATCCTCGACGTCGTCCACAACCGTCTTGAACTCGAAGAGGTCCACCTCATCGGTATCGGGGTTGTATTGCGCCTCAATGTCCTTGGTCTGCCCGAACACCTTCCTGGCAGCGGCAACCATCGCTTGCTCGATGGTCTCCCGCAGGGCCTCCAAGGGGATGTCCTTCTCTCGACTGACCTGCTCAATGACTCGGCTAAGACCTTCCATGCCCTGCTCCTACTGGCGGCGGCCCGCGCCCCGCTTCTTGCGGGAGCTGCCACCCTTCTTGATGCCCCTATTAGGGGGCTCATAGACTAGATTTGCCCGCTCGATTGCGGGAATGGGAATGCGGTGCATCGCCCCAGCTTCATCCAACAGTTCGATGACATCACCATCGACTGCGGACAACGTGGCCTTCCAGTTCCTTCGGCCCGCGATGGCCTCCCAGGTTCGAACCCGGACCATCAGACCGCGATGCGCCTCGAAGTGCTCGACCCGCCGAAGCGGGCGCTCCAAGCCCGGCGAGGAAACCTCGAGGCTGTAGCGCTCTGCGATGATGTCCTCGGCGTCGAGTAGATCGGTCACCAGGTTGTTGACTGCGACGCAGTCGCCGATGCCGACCGCGCCGCCATCCTGACGTTCGACGTAGAGACGCAGCACCCGCCGGTTCGTCCCGCCGGTCACCTCGCATACGAGCAAGTCGTAGCCCGCCTCCCCCACGATCGGGGCAAGCAGAACCTCAGCCCGATCAGCAAGGTCCATGGAGGGGTGGCGCAACAACAACTTTCTCCCAAAAAAAAAGAGAGGCCAGATGGCCTCTCCGACAGGCGTCAGAGAATTTGTGGAGGGGTGATAACACCACGCCCCAGACGATGCAAGATCTGATTGGGGGTCGCGCGCCGGTCAGATCACTCTAGACCTCAGGGGAACGGGAGAGGAGCGACATCATCCGAACGACCCCCCTGTCGTCCTCTCCGCTCCCAAATTCGTAGTGCAGTTCCCACGGGCGGCCGGGCAGACTCTCAAGATCGAAGCTCCGCGGCACCTTAAGGAATAGGCCGAAAGGACAAGCAGCTAGCCAGCTCGCAAACACTGGCGAAGCACCGAACAGGTCGAACCAGGTGGGCACTTCAGCCGCCTCGTCTCCACCCCATGGGGGATCCAGGAAGAGCACAGCTCGAGGCTGCTTGCTCGCGAGCTCAGGCACGAAGTGCTCGGCACGGCCGCAGTGGAAGGAGATCTGCTGACTGACACCCAGCGCCTTCGCGTTGGCCTCAGCCCGCTGCAGACGTTCCGCATCCTGCTCCACGGCCTGCACACTGCAGCCAGCCAGAGCAAAGGCAACAGCGTTGCCGCCACAACCGCAGTAGGCATCGATGACGGGACAAGGAGCGATCCGCTTTGCCTGTCGCTCCGCCAGAGCCCGGGGCGTCAGGTAGCGACGGCCTTCGGCATCGACTTCCGGAAGCCAGGGCCCCTTGCGCCCACGGCGCGTTGGCTCGCTCCGCCGCGCCCGAGGAACCGGTGGTAGGCGCGTCCCTCCCGGGAGATCGAGCCTCACGCGCAAGCGTCGCCCGCCCAAGACGAAGCCGTCCCAGCGCCGACGGAGAACCGCCGCCGTCTCGGGATCGACCTCGGCCGGCTGCGCCCACGGTCCCCCCAAGAGGCGAGCCCGCTCGTTTTCGCCAAAGCCTGGCGGCCAGCCTTCGATCTGCAGTTCGACCGGGCCTCCCACCAAAGGCACCACGAGGGCAGCAAGCTGCAGGGAGTTGTCCAGGATGCGCTCGGGAGGCACGGTCCCCAAAGCCCAGTCCCGGCAGATCCCTAGAAACTCCTCTTTGAAGGCAGAGCACTCTGCCTCCGCTCCCGGACGCACCGGAGCATCGAGCAGCGCCTCAACCTCCTGCCGGCCCGAAACCCCCGGCTTCCGACCTGTGGCTCGCTTGGCGCCCCGAAGGGCACGGAGCCAGGTCGACCAGTGCTTGCGAAGGGAAGAGCCTCTCGGCTTCGCAGCGCTCAGAGCCTCACGAAGACGGCGCGAAGACGGCGCGAGGTGCGTCATGGGGCACTAGGCAGAAGGGGCTCGAAGCGTTCCCACGAGCTCCTGAATGGACCGCAGCCCGTGGCCTGCACACCAGGTCCTCATGCCAGCGATGACCTCTTCGGCCCTTCGCGGGTGGGCGAAGTTGGCGGTCCCGATCTGCACCGCGCTCGCCCCACAGAGGATAAATTCGAGGGCGTCCGTGGCATCCCAGATTCCACCCATGCCCAAGACGGGCACCGAGCAAGCCCTGGAGACCTGCCATACCATCCGCAGGGCCACAGGCTTGATGGCTGGACCGGAAAGCCCGCCTGCCCCAATGCTCAGAAGCGGCCGACGTGTCTCCAGATTAACGCCCAACCCCAAGAGGGTGTTGATGACGGAGAGTCCGGATGCCCCGGCATCCTCGCAGGCCTTGCCTACAGCGGCGATGTCGGAGGCGTTGGGCGAGAGCTTGACCCAGACGGGCTTGTCGGCGCCTTCGACCGTCGCCGCGGTCACCTCAGCAGCGGCTGCGCAGTCGGTCCCGAAGGCCATGCCCCCTTCCTTGATGTTGGGACAGGAGATGTTCAACTCCAGAGCATCGATGCAGGAAATTCCGCGCAGGCCCCGGGCCACCTCGTGGTACTCGGCCACTGTCTTGCCGATGACGTTGACGGCAATCCGCGTGCCCATACCCTCGAGGTAGGGAACCTTGTCGGCTAAAAAGGCCTCCAGCCCCACGTTCTGCAG
>CAZQTQ010000007.1:21956-25396 GCA_964596025.1 uncultured Rickettsiales bacterium | reverse complement strand
GCCGACCACGGTGATCCGGCCGGGCCACCTGGTCGGCGATTCGAGGACTGGGGAGGCTCCGGCCAGCCTCACGCTCTACCGCCTTCTCCTTCCGCTCTTGCGACTCAGTCGTCTCCCGAGCCCCCTCAGCGCTCTGCCCTTGGCTCCCGGCGGCAACTGCGCCCGCGTCAACCTTGTGCCTGTGGACTACGTGGCGGCGGCGGCCCACCACCTCCTCTTCGATCCTGCGGCGGAGGGCGGTGTCTTCCAGCTGTGCTGTCCCCACGCGCCCACGGTTCGCCAGGTCCTCGACCGGCTGAGCGGCTGCACAGGTGCCAGCAAGGGCCGCATCAACGTCCCCAACAAGTGGGTGCAGCGGGGCTTCCGAAGCGCTCTGGGTACACCGCTCCGCCGCCTGTTGAACGAGGCCTACAACCTGAACGAGCCCGTGCTAGGCCACGCCGCCACCTACGCCCTTCACGACACGACCCATGCCGAGGCCCTGCTTCGCCCCGAGGGCATCGAGCCGCCGCAGCTCGACGACTACTTCGATACCTTGGTCTCCTACGCGCGTCGAGAGCTGCTCTAGCGGCGCTGCAGCGCCCACTGGGAGACAGCCGCAGTTCCTGCATTGAGTTGAAGCTGCGGTTGCTCTAGTCTCCCCGGCCATGTCCACTACAGACCGACCACGATGGGCTCTGATTCTCGGTGCGAGCAGCGGCTTCGGCGCTGCTACCGCCCTTGCCTTGGCCGATGACGGCTTCCATATCGCCGGCGTCCACCTAGACCGGCGTTCAGCCCTCCACCTGGTGGAAGAGTTGGAGGCGAAGCTGCAGGCCAAGGGCGTGCGCACGCGCTTCTTTAACATCAACGCCGCTGACGAGGGCAAGCGAGGCCTCTGCCTGGACGCGCTCTCCGCTGAGCTTGAGAATGACGGTGGCAGCATTGTCGTCGTGCTCCACTCCCTTGCCTTTGGCTCGCTCATCCCCTTCGTCCCGCCGGCTGGTGAGGCGGCCAAGACCGTTACTTCCAAGCAGATGGTGATGACCCAGGAGGTTATGGCCAACTCGCTGGTCTACTGGACCCAAGACGTTGTCGAGCGTGGCTTGATGGAGGCCGGGGGTCGGGTCTTTGCCATGACGAGTACCGGTGCGCACGAGGTCAGCCCCAGCTACGGCGTCGTTTCGGCGGCCAAGGCCGCCCTGGAGAGCCACTGCCGGCAGCTGGCCTACGAGCTCCTGGAGCGCGAGATTACGGTCAACGCCATCTGCGCCGGTGTCACCGAGACGGCGGCGCTGAAGAAGATTCCCGGGCACGAGAAGTTAATCAGCAAGAGCCGCGACAAGTCACCCATTGGTCGTTTGACCCGTCCCGAGGATGTCGGCGGTGCGATTGCGGCACTGGTCGACCCGCGGCTCTATTGGTTGACCGGCAACGTGCTGGGCATCCACGGTGGCGAGGACGTCATCGGCTAGCGAGGCCGGCCCGTCAGCGCCAGCGGCCTCCTGGCTCAGGTGTCGTAGGACGAGCCTTCGAGCTTGGCCCAATCCGTCAACACATCCACGCCGGACTCGGTGACGAGGATCGTGTGCTCGAACTGAGCGCTGAGCTTCCGATCCACCGTGACCACCGTCCAGCCGTCTCCCAGCACGCGGACCCTCCAGGTACCGAGGTTGATCATGGGCTCGATGGTGAAGGTCATGCCCGGTCGAAAGCGGGGGTTGGGCCCGCGGAAACGGTAGTGGGCAATCTGCGGATCCGTGTGGAAGACCCGGCCGATGCCGTGGCCGCAATAGTCCCGCACGATGGCGCAGTTCTCGCCGTGGGCGTAGTCCTCGATCGCTGCCCCAATGTCCCGAATTCTTCCGCCTGGCTTGACGGCCTGAATCCCGAGTTCGAGGCTCGTCCGGGCGACGTTGGTGACATGGTGGGCCTCCTCTGCGACCTCGCCCACGCAAAAGGTGCGTGACGTGTCGCCGTGGAAGCCGTTCAGGATGGTGGTCACGTCGATGTTGACGATGTCCCCTTCATTGAGCACCTCGTCCTTAGAGGGGATGCCGTGGCAGACCACCTCGTTGATGGACGTGCAGATCGACTTGGGAAAGCCGCGGTAGTTCAGGGGAGCGGGGATTGCCCCATGGTCGAGGATGTATTCGTGGCAGAGAGTATTGAGCCGCTCGGTGGAGACCTTGGGCTTGACGTAGCCCTCGATCATGCGAAGAGTCGCCGCCGCGAGCAGAGAACTCTGCCGCATTTTCTCGATTGCGTTCGGTCCCTGGATCTCGATGGCCACAGCAGACTTTCGTCGGCGAAACCCCGCTTAAGAGGTCGTATTTTCGCCGCTCTGATCGTGTCGGTCGGGACTGCGCCTGTTGGGCTCGCCGCGTCCTCTGCGTCGCCGTCCGCCGCGTCCTCCTCCTCCTCCTCCTCCGCCGCCGCCGCCGCCGTGGCCGCCGCGCCGACCGCCACCGCCGCTGCCGCCGCGGGGGCCGCGGCCTTTGCCGCGACGCTCCGACATCATGGCGTCGATGGCCTCCGGGTCTTCCCCTGCGGCCTCCATCGCCTTGCGGCTCTCATTCATGCGGTGCCAACGGAAGAAGCCCCGGAGTGCTACTGCAATCAGGACATCGGAGTCCCCGCCCCGCTCCAGGAGGCTGCGGGCCATGCCGATGAAACCCTCGAAGGGGATGCCCTCTCGGGCAGCCCGGCGCATCTCTCCGATGTGCCGCTCCGTCCAGCGCTCGTCGGCTTCCTCGCGGCTCGGCAAGGTTCGCTCCTCGAAGTCGATCTCGTACTTCTCGACCAGGACCTTCTTGCAGGCCAGCTCACGGCCACCGACAAAGGAGATTGCCGTTCCCTTGTTCCCGATGCGGCCGGTGCGGCCGGTGCGGTGGAGGTAGACCGCCGGGTCCTCGGGCAGGCTGTAGTTGAAGACGTGGCTCAGGTCGGAGATGTCGATGCCACGGGCTGCGATGTCCGTAGCAACCAGGATGTCGATCTCGCCCCGCTTGATTAGCGCCATCACCCGCTCCCGGGCCTTCTGGCTGAGGTCCGACGAGATGGGCTCCGCCACCAGTCCCTGCCGGTTGAGGAAGCGGGCGACCAGATCGGTGTCGCTGCGCGTGTTGCAGAAGACGATGCTGCTGTCCGGGCTCTCGGTCTCGACGACGTGGAGGAGCTGCCGCGGCTTCGGGTAGTCGAGTGTCGTCTCGTACAAGACGTGGTGGATGGCGTCGACCGTCCGGTCCGTATCGAGGCTTAGGTAGATCTCAGCGGGATCCTTTAGGAACTTCCCAATCAGAGTCTTGAGCTTCTGCTCGACGGTGGCAGAGAAGAGGAGGATTTGGGCTTCCTTGGGGAGCTCCTTCAAGATGCCAGTGACCTCTTCGTAGAAGCCCATGCTCAGCATCTCGTCGGCTTCGTCTAGGATGCCGACAAGGCCCTCACCGAGGCGGAGGTTG
>CAZQTQ010000007.1:2283-21946 GCA_964596025.1 uncultured Rickettsiales bacterium | reverse complement strand
CGCACAGAGCGGGCGTGGCTCAGATCATGGGATTCACCGAGGCGGAGGTTGCCGCGCCGTATGTGGTCCAAGACGCGTCCCGGCGTGCCGATCACGATCTCGGCGCCAGCCCTGAGCGCGTCGGTCTGGGGTCCAATCGATACGCCGCCGTAGCAAGCGCAGACCCGCAAGTCCTTGCCCTTGCAGAGCAACTCCGCCTCTTCGGCGGTCTGAATGGCCAACTCGCGGGTGGGGCAAAGAGCGATCACGGCGTTCTTGCCGTAGCTGCTCGGCACGCGGCTGAGAGTCGGGATGAGGAAGGCCGCTGTCTTGCCCGTGCCGGTCTTCGAACGGACCAGCAGGTCCCGACCCTCGAGTGCGAGGGGGACGGCCTGAGCTTGGACCGCAGTGGGCTTCTCGTAGCCTCGGGCCTCCACTGCCGCCAGGATGTCGTCCGGCAATCCCAGCTCGCCCCAAGGGGGAATGATCGGAGGAGGTACGGCCTCGGGAGCCGCGTCAGCGTTGGCCTCAGAGAGGGTAGTCGTCATAGGACGCAGGCTTTACCCGGTGCGAGGCTCCTTGTCTAGGCATTGCCGGGGGCGATGGGACGCTCTCAGCGCGGTCTAAGCCGGGTTCAGCTCAAGGACTCACTCGATTTTGCGACGTGCGAGCCATGTTCCCGCGTGGGGGCGTGACCGAGTCGGTTCTTGCCGATCTCGGTGTCGTCTTCGGTCTGCTCGTGCCGTTTCTTCTTGCGAGCTTTCCGCTCCCCGCGTTTGGTCAAGACCTCTTGGTGGTAGCGGAAAAAGGCATCCAGGCAGGTCGTACAGAACGCCTTATTGCGCCCCTCCTCCAGGTATTCCAGGACCTCTTCAACTGGCATGGGCTCCCGGTAGTGACGCTTCTGGGTCAGGGAGTCGTACACGTCTGCGATGGCAATGATTCGCCCGATCAGCGGAATCTCCTCGCCGACCATGTTCCAGGGATAGCCCTTGCCGTCCCAGCGCTCGTGGTGGCTGGCCGCCAAGAGGGGGAGGTCCTTGAGCTTCGGAGGGAAGGCGATCTTGCTCAGGATGTCGAAGGTGTACTTCGGGTGGAGCTTGATGTGGTCGTACTCTTCCGGCGTCAGCCGGGCCGGCTTTCGCAGGACGGCATCGTCGACGCCGATCTTCCCGTAGTCGTGCAGGAGGCCCGCGAAGTAGGTCCGGTATTGCTCTTCCGCTTCCAAGCCAAGGTACTCGGCAATGCCGACGGAGTAGTGGGCGACTCGCGCGGAGTGTCCCGCTGTCATGCCGTCGCGGGCGTCGATCGATGCGGCCAGCCCCTTCATCATCGTCTCGCTCAGTGCCCGCTGCTCTTCGATCAGCGTGATGCCTCTCATTGCCATGCCTGCCTGGTGGGCCACCGCGACCAGCCAATCCAAGGCGTCCTCGTCATTCCGGCCCATTGGACGACAGGTGTCCAGGTAGATGACGCCGTAGACGCGGTCGCTGGACGCGATCGGTGCGGACATGATGGCGCGTACCGACTGGAGGACCACCGACTTCGAACCGTCCAGCCGCTCGTCCTGCCGCGCGTCCAGGCTCAAGAGCCCCACGCCCTCACGGAAGACCTGGCTGGTCACGGTCTGGACGGGCTCGAACGGCAATTCTGGCTGCTCGAACTGGTCGTCGAACTGGCTGTCGTCGGCTAACAGGGCACTTAGGGCGATGGTCGCCACAAAGCCGCTCTGAGTCTTGGGGACTTCTCCGCTGCTGCGCTGGGCCCACACCCGGGGCGTGAGCTCGCCGTCGTGTTCGAAGAGCACCATGCCCCGGTCCATCTCGAGGTGGTCGAGGATTTTCTTGAGCAAGCGGTCGGCGAGGTTGTCCGCGTCGGAGACTTCCAGAAGCTCGGAGGTCATCTCGATCAGAGCCTGCAGGCGCTTCTCGTGGTTCTTGCCCTGGGTCGACCTCTTGGCCTGGGGATCAGCGGAGCTGAGGGTTCCTGTCAGGAACAAGGACCGGCTCGCGTTGAGGTCGGCGATGCGCAGGATCTCCGTCTGGCTTCCGGCGGTTCCGTGATCGGTTTCGTCGTCGAGGGGCGAGACCCGGAGGCGGACCCCATCGGGGCTGCCCAGATGCAGGAAGTCGCCGACGGTCAGCACCTGCTCCTCGACCCGTGATCCGAGCCGGTAGGATCCCGAGGTCGAGTTCAGATCCCGAAAGATGATCCCCTTCTCGTGGGGCCAAATCTCGCCGTGGTGCCGCGAAATGAACGGGGAGATGATCTGGAGATGGTTGTCTGGCGCACGGCCGATGAGGATCGGACCCTCGTCCCCAACCTGGAGGGTTACGCTTTGCTCTTCCCCCTCGCCGTCGGTGATGACAATGGTTGCAGGAATGGTGCAAGTCTCAGCCATGCAACGTCGATCCTTACAGATAGCTACGGAGGGGACAAGCCCGGCCCCGCTTGCCCCCAAAGGGGGCAGCGTGCTACGCATGCCAACATCCGTGCCTGGGGGCTGGGACGGGGTAGGGGACGGTGGCACCCCCCAGCAGCACCCCGGCAAAACCCCCAGCTCGGCGGAGGGCCCGTGTGCATCCATCCCCCCCCATCTACTTCGACCATCGCCCTTGCGGCAGCTCTGTGCCTTGCCGTGGCTCCTGCTCCCGCGGCGGCTGAGACGGAGGCTCCGGTGAACATCTCGTTTGCCAAGTACAGTTTGGACAACGGCCTCGAAGTCATCCTCCACCAGGACGAGGCAACCCCAATCGCCCACGTGGAGGTCTGGTACCACGTCGGGTCGAAGGACGAGCCACAGGGCCGGAGCGGCTTTGCTCATCTCTTCGAACACCTGATGTTCAACGGGAGCAAGCACCACGACGGCGAGTACTTTGCTCCGTTGCAGCCCCTGGGCGCGCGGGTCAACGGTACGACCAGCACCGAACGGACGAACTACTACGAGACCGTACCCAGCAACGCCGTGGAACGGGCCCTGTGGTTGGAGGCCGACCGCATGGGCTTCCTCCTCCCGGTCCTTACTCAGGAGAAGCTCGACAACCAGCGGGACGTCGTGCGGAACGAGCGCCGGCAGAACTATGAGATTCGACCGTATGCGGTGGCGCGCAAGGCGGTTGTCGAGGCGGTCTGGCCCAAGGAGCACCCCTACTACCGGCTGACCATTGGCAGCCACGAGGATCTCGAGGCGGCGAGCTTGGACGACGTCCGTACCTTCTTCGACAAGTGGTATGCCCCCAACAATGCGACCCTTTGCGTCTCGGGCTCCTTTGACGAGGACCAGGTTCGCGGCTGGATTGAGCGGTACTTTGGCCCGATTGGGCAGCGGGGCGAACCGAAACACCTGACCGAGGCAGCGACCAGCCTGCCCCAAGCGCAGACGGTGGTTTTGGATGACGATGTCAAGCTGGCCCGGGTCCTCCTTGTGTGGCAGAGCCCGGCCCTCTTTGCCCAGGGCGACGCTGACTTGGACGTGCTGTCCTCCATCCTGTCCTCCGGCAAGTCCTCGCGCCTCCACAAACGTCTGGTCTTCGAAGACCGCATCGCCAAAGACGTCAGTGCGGCGCAGTACAGTGCGGGGCTCGGCTCTACCTACCGGGTCGTGGCTACCGTCGCCCCGGGACACAGCGTCGAAGAGGTGACGGCAGCGCTGCGTGAAGAACTTGCGGCGCTCGTTGCCGACGGCGTAACCGAGGCCGAGGTCTCTCGGGCGAAGAACAACTGGCGGAAGTCGTTCTTTCACCGCATCGAGTCGGTGGCAGGCAAGGCGGGCCTCTTGCAGAGCTACAACCACCACCGGTCCGACCCCGGCTTCGTCGGCAGCGACCTCCAGCGCTACCTGGACGTGACTGCGGACTCGGTGAAGCAGTGGGCGGCTGAGGTCATGAAAGTCGAACACGAGGTCGTCGTCGTAGTGAAACCGAAGGACTCCGCGGAAGGAGCGACCCCATGAGGTGCCTTCACAGGTCCTTCTTGCTGGTGGGGTTCCTAGGGATATCCATGACTCTTAGTGCGTGCCCAAAGACCGATTCCCAGGCCACTTCGGGGGATGCGGAAGGTGACGGCTGGCCGGCCATGCCCGAGCCCGCGGCCTTCCCAGATTTTGATGTTCCGGGAGCGGTGACCTTCACTCTCGACAACGGGCTGCCCGTCACCCTCGTGCAGTCGGGCAAGGTGCCGTTGGTGTCGCTCCAGGTGAACATCTACACCGGGACGGCGGCTGATCCCAAAGGAAAGGCTGGCCTCTCGGCCTTTACCGCCGACATGCTGAACGAAGGCACGAGCCAACGCAGCGCCATCGAAATCAGCGAGCAAGCCCTCGACCTGGCTACCGGCATCGGCTTCGGCTCGTCCCTGTCCTACTCCTACGCCATGCTGAGTGCACTCGAGGACACGTTGGACAGCAGCCTGGCGCTTCTTGCAGACCTCCTGCAGAACTCGACCTTCGACGATGGCGAGGTGGAGCGGGTCCGGGAGGAGCGGCGCACTCGCCTGTTGACCGAGAACGACCACCTACCGACCGTGGGAAGGAAGGTCTTCCGTCGGGTTCTCTTTGGGGACCAGTACATGGGCCGGCGGCCTAGCGGTCGGCTGGACACCTTGGCTGCGATTGAGCGCGAGGACTTGGTGGACTGGTACGGCCGGGTATGGACCGCCGACAACGCGGGTCTCATCGTGGTCACCCGCCTGGATCAGAGCGTAGTAGAGGCCCTGCTGAACAAGCACTTGGGCCGCTGGTCCGCGCGGGCGCAGGGAAAGGAGGCGCCCACTGTGTCCGAACTCGAACTGCAGCCCAAGCGCGGGGTGCAAACCTATTGGGTGGACCGCGCCGGCGCGCAACAGAGCTACATCTCCATCGGCAACACTGGGCCTGCCTGGTCGGAGGAACACGCCGCGGCCCGGAGGCTGGGAAATGCAGCCTTAGGCGGCAGCTTCAGCGCCCGATTGAACATGAACCTTCGCGAGGACAAGGGCTACACCTACGGTGCACGAAGCTCCGTTGAACAGAACCCTAAGGCGGGTCTCTTTTCTGCCCGCGCCTCGGTCAAGACTGCGACGACGGCGCCTTCCATCACCGAATTCCTAAAGGAGATCCAGGGCATCCGAGGGGATCGGCCCGTCACCGACGGAGAGTTTGGAGACGCGGTCGGCCGTTCCATCCAAGGCTTCCCCGCCCGCTTCGAGGGCCTACGTTCGATTCGTGGACAGTTTGCTGGTGCGGATGCTCTCAGGCGCCCCGCCGGTTGGTTGGCCGGTTACACCGGTCGCATCGAAGCTGTCGATCTGCGGGCTGCGCAGGAGGGCTTGGCAGAGTACGCTGATCCGGAGAACCTAGTCGTCGTTGTGGTAGGCGACTGGGACGCGGTGGGGGCGGATGTGGAGGCCCTGGGGCTCGGAGTCATTACGCACCTCGACGCTGAGGGCCTTCCCGCCGAAGCCCCGGCCGGAGGAGCCGAATGAGCGAATTGGGGCGGATTGCTGGTGTCGTTGCGTCCTTCGTGGTCGCGACCTGCGCGGTGGGTCTTCCCCAGGCCCAGGCCCAGGATCGCAACATCCCGATCGAGGGCTTGCTTCAGAAGGACGACGTCGATGGGCGCCAGATCGAGCGCCGCATTCTTCGGGGTGGTGCTGACTCCGGCCGCGCCTTCCGCGTCAACACGGGCTTCTACGTCCTCCGGGCGCCCTCTGCGGAGGCCTTTGAAGACGTTATAGCTCCCGCGCTCAAGGACTCCTTGGATGCCCCGCAGCCGCTGGAGGCTCTGCGCTCTACCCTCCTGGGTATGGGTGGTGCGCTGCTCGTCGGGGGCCAGAGCCACGGTGCACGGGTCACCTTCGGTCTCCCTGCGGAGCGGGGCCAGGGGTTCTTCAGCATCGTTCCGCCTGTCGTGATCGGACCGGACGCCGGTCGCCTCGGCCACATCGTGCCCAACCAGTTCCGCTTCGTCTCCGGGATGGCCGTCCAGGAGGTGAGTCGAAGCGAGCCGGCCGGCCTGGAGGCGGTCGGCCTCATGAGCCTGCCCCAGGTCTGGACTGGGGGGGGAGTCCGCAACCCGCAGCTCAACCCCTTGCCTGAGCGCGGTCGGGGGGCTTGGGCCAAGTACAAGGGCCGGTCTCACGACGATGGGGATGCCCTTGTCGAGTCCCTAGAGGGCATCGACAAGTTGATTCGAAGGGAGCGGCTGCGGGTGGACCGCCTGCGTACTTGGCCCGGTGCAGAGCGAGACGGTAAGGCTGCAGAGAGGGCTCAAGACGTGCTGAGTAGCGCACGCTACCGTACGAAGGTCTTCGCTCACGACGAGGGCCCAATCCAAGCCCTGCGCTTGCATCCCGACGCCTGGCAGTGGGATGACAAGCGCGTAAAGCACCCCACGCGGTACGGCATCGCCACCCTCCCGATCGTGGCGGAGCTCGAAGACGGCGAGGACATCGTCTCCGGCGAGGAGATTTTCGTCTTCGTCTTCTTTTACACACCCCTCTTTGTCCCCTTCGACTCAGCCCACCTCTACGCGGGCACGTCGCCGGAGTACCTCGCCGATGCGGTGCAGGTAGGCGAGCTGCCCTTCTTCGAGGCCAAGGGCAGACTCTACTTCTACTTGGGCCACCTCGACCGCTGGGTCGGCGGCGCTGGCCGGGACCTCACCGACTCCAGCTTTTCCCGACGCAAGATCGAAGTGGTCGCGGAGAAGTGGCTCTCCGATGTCGAGGATGCGCGCCTGTCCAAGGCGATCCATTCCTACGCCCAGCGGTCCTCGCATTGGCCCCTACGGATGGTTCCACGATCCGATGAGAGTGATGAACGCAGCCATAAGGTCCAGATCTTCGAAGAGGATCTGGCGAGTTGGTTCCGCAGGCTGCGCCCCTCGTTTTCCCCGGATGTCGACATTCTGGAGGAGACCTGGACGCTCCGCTACGACGGCGAGGCGGGAGACGTGGACTTGGGCGTCCTCTTCGCTGGAGGGAAGGTGGAGCTGGAGAAGGGGGCTGGCGAGGTCGCTGCCCGCAGCCAGGACGATCGCCTCTCGCGAAGCCCTCCAGAGCGACGCCCACGCCGGGAGAGCGCGGAGGAGTCCGAGACTGAAGATGAGGACCGCAGGGGGGCTGAGCGTGACCGCCGCCGTGACGAGGACCGGAGACGCGCCGAGGATGAGCGACGCGGAGAAGACGAACGCCGCCGCGCCGAGGGCGAGCGGCGGGCAGACGACCAACGCCGTCGCGCCGAGAGCGAGCGGCGGGAAGACGACCAACGCCGTCGCGCCGAGGCGGAGAAGCGGAAGGAAGAGGAGGCTCGTCGGGCGGCGGCGGAGCAGCGACGGGATGAGGAACGCCGAAGGTCTCGGGCGAGCGAGGAGGACCGGGAGTCCCGGAGGGAGCGAGAGCGCCAGGCTGAGCTGGACATGCTCGAGGAGGAGGCCGAGGCCAAGGCGGAGGAGGATGCCGAGAGCGTCGTCGAAGCGGATCGCCTGACCATCCGCTTGCGCGACGTGGTGGTCGGCACCCCCTCGGACACGAAGCCCTACCTAATCGGCCGGGCGGGCCGGAGCATCCCCATCAAGGCGCTTTATACCGCTGAAGGTGAGGCTGGAAGCCACCGCGTTCGCCTCGTGGCCCAGGCCTACGACTCCAACGGGCAACTGCTGAGCGACTTCAAGGCCCGCAGTTCGTCGGTCACCCCCAAGATCGGCGAGAATTCGATCACCACCTACATGAAGGTGCCTTCGCGCCTGGGCTCTTCGGCCTACGGTTCCTACCGGGTCCTGAGCCAACTGGAGCTTGACGACACCCCTCTGGGTGGCAAGCGCGAGGAGTTCGTCCACCTCGGAGCGCCGATCAAGATCCACCGGGCTGAGCTGGATCCCTCCGTGCTGACCCCCGAAGAGGAGGTCGTCCTGGTCATGGACTTGCAGTTGGGCGGCTGGTCCCTGGAGAAGAGCCTGCCCCTCACTGTCGACCTCACCTACTCGGTCGGGGGCACGTCCATCAAGGACAGCCTCAAGATCAGCCGCGGCATCGGTTTCCACGAGATGGAGATGGACGTGGAGACGCCAGCCGGTCTTCCGGAAGGCGACGGCACCCTGTCCATCAAGGTCAGCGAGCCTTCGGGCAACCGTGCCTATTCGAAGGGCACCATCCGGGTCTTCACGCGCGACCTGGTCAAGTCCGCTGGCCGGAAGCAGAGGTCCCAGTACCGACGTCGCGTGGTCGATGAGGAGGAAGACGACCCCCTTGCAGAGGTCATCAAGGCTCGCAAGGAGGGACGGATCGAAGAGAAAGAACGGGAGTATGTCCGGACCGCCGGCTCGGGCGGAGGGAGCAACAGCGCTTCCGATGACTCCGATGATTCCGAGTTTGGGGAGGACTTCGACCTCGACGCCTTCGATGAGGATGACAGTGAGTTCGAGGACTACGAAAAGGTCGAGGCGGATCGCCGCGAGCAGGCCAGGGCGCGCGAGGAGGCGGCGGCCCGGCGGGCTGAGGCGGAACGCCGAGAGAAGGAGACGGCAGCCCGGCGGGCCGAAGCGGAGCGCCGGGAGCGCGATCGAGAGGCCCGTGAAGCGGAGGAAGAGCGGAAGAGGGAGGAGGCCGAGCGCCGGCGGGACGAAGAGGAGGAGCGCGAGCGGGCCGAGGCGCAGAAGCGCAGGGCAGCGGAGAGGCGCAAGAAAGAGGAGGAGCGGCGCAAGGCCCGAGAGTCAAGTTCGAAGCGGTCGGAGCCCGATTCGGACGAGGACGACGAACTTCTGTGGGACGAAGACGAAGACGAAGACGAAGACGAAGACGAAGACGAAGACGAGGACGCTGAGGAGGAGGAGGACGAGGACGCTGAGGAGGAGGAGGACGACGAGGAGGAGGACGACGAGGCATTTGACCTGGACGCGGACCTGGAGGATGAGGCGGCTCCCCGAAAGCGCAAGGCGAAGTCTAGGAAGCCCGCCGCCAAGAAGAAGCCCGCCAAGAAGAAGCCCGCCCAAAAGAAGTCCATCAAGAAGAAGCCCGCCCAAAAGAAGCCGGCTCGTCGGCCCCCGCCCTCGACGGCCGAAGAAGAGGACGAGGACGATGAGTTCGACGACTTCGACGACTTCGACGAGGAGGACGAGAACGAGGGCTCAGGCCGCTCTGGCTCCGATGCCGTGGCGGGCGAGAAGGAAGAGAGGCTAGAAGCCCTCGACCCCAACAACCTGCCCGAGAACGTCTATCTGGAGGGCACGGCCGAGGATGTGCTGCTCGAAGCCGAGGTAGACGGGATCGGGGTGGTCCACGTCCACGGCCCCGCCGTCGAGAAGATGCTCCGTTGGCTCGACGAGGCCGAACGCGCCGAAGAGAAGGGCGCTCCACCCTGGATTTGGGTCCTGCACAGGGCCGACGACAAGGACGTCATCGCCTTCCAACGCTACTCGAACAAATGGGACGAGTGGAAGACCGTCTACTCCACGCCGAGCCGTTTCGACTCCCCGGACGAAGAGAAGAAGGCCCGCTCGATCATGCGTGACGTCTTCAAGGGCCTGGTTCCCTCGGTGAAGAAGGTGGTTCCTTTCGGGATGTTCTAGCCCGAAGCCTAGGGCGAGCGTTTCTTCCCTCCGCTCCGCCACATCTTCCACAGAAGGACCGCGCTGAGCCCGTAGCCGATGGCTGCGGGCGCGGGGAAGCCCAACAAGGCCGGGCCGGGGGCCGAGAGGGCCAGGCTCGCGCCGATGCTCATCCCGCAAAAAGCGATGGCCAACACCACGCGGTCGGACTGGCGCTTGGTGTCTCGTCGAGCTTCGTCCGACGGTTCGACCACGGCCCGCAGCCGGAGTCGCCCGTCCTGCAAGTCGCTCACCATCTGCCCGGTGACCATCGGAAGCCGCCGCGCCGTAAAGCGGAAGGCAGTCAAGAGGTGGAAGATCTCTTCGCGCAGCCGCTCAGTACTGTACTGCTTGCGGATCATCCGACGGACGTAGGGGATCATCTCCTCCATGGGGTCCACCTCCGGCAACAGCATCTTGGCCAGCCCCTCGGTGGTGATTAGCGCCTTGAAGAACATCGTGTAGGACGGACTCGTCCGTACCTGGTGCCGGTGCGCCCTCTTGAGGAGATCGCGCAAGAAGTCCGCGAGCTGGATGTCGCGCATGGCCTTGCCCGCGATCTGCCGCTCCATCAGCTCTTGGACGTCGTTCTCCCAGGCGGCAAAGTCGACCTGTTCGGGTTTGATTGCCAGCTCCCAATAGACGCGGGCGATCGTGCGGTAGTCCCGTCGCTGCAGGGCGAAGAAGACCTCGATGAGGTTCTCCTTCATCTCTACCGTCAGCCGACCGGCCATCCCAAAATCGAGCAATCCCAACCGCTCGCCGGGCAGAACCAGAACGTTGCCGGGGTGCAGGTCGCCGTGGAAGCGACCGTCTTCGAGGAGCATCTGGAAGGCGGCTCGCAGGTAGCGTTCACCTACGATCTTCATGTCGTAGCCGGCCTCTCGGGCTTCAGCGATCTTCGTGCCCTCCAGGAACTCCAGGCAGAGCACCTCCGCCGAGACGTAGTTCCGGTAGATCTTCGGGACGACGACCTCCGGCATGGCCTCGAAGTTGCGTCGGAATTGGTCGGTAGTGTCGGCTTCCCGGCGGAAATCGGTCTCGTCGCTGATGCTCCCTTTGAGGACGACCAGCACGCCGGGCAGGTCCATGACTTTGAGCTCGGGGAACTGAAGCTCCAGTTGGCGGGCCAGGAACTCGAGGATGCTGAGGTCCGTCTGGATCTTGCTCCGGATGCCCGGCCGTTGGACCTTGATCGCGACCCGCTCTCCTCCGGTCAGCTTGGCCTCGTGTACTTGGGCGATGGATGCGGTCGCGATGGGTTCCGGATCAAAGCGCTCAAAGAGGGTCTCGGGCGTGTCGCCGAGGCCATTCCGGATTTGCTCGACCACTTGCTCGTAGGGGAAGGGCCCGACATCGTCTTGCAGGCTCTGCAGGGCGGCCACGTAGTCCCCGGGCAGGATGTCCTCGCGTGTCGAGAGGACTTGCCCGAGCTTGACGAAGGTAGGGCCCAAGTCGCGGAACACCGCCGCAAGACGCTCCGGAGTGGGAGACTCGCGGGTGGTCGAATCGGGGGTGAGGCGCCGGAGCAGCCCGATGTCGGGGACTTCGATCTTGGCGACCGCCCAGCCGAGCCCGTGACTTCCGAGTACCCGGACGATCTCTTGCAGCCGACCCAAATCGCGGACCACGGTGCGGGTACTCATGGCCACGTTGGCAGCGGTGCGGACGATCGGCATGCACGGAGGGTATCACCGCAGGCCCCCCCCCCGAAGTTGGCGGGACCGCCCCACTTGCATCCCTTCTGCTCCGCTCTTACCCTGCCGACGTGCCGCAGCCCGCAGTCCTTCTCTTGTCCCTTTCGGGAATCCTGAGCGTCGTCAAGGTCGTCCTTGGCTTTGGCCTCGTCATCTTCCTGCACGAGCTAGGGCACTTCTTGTCCGCGCGAAGGAACGACGTCAAGGTCGAGAAGTTCGCCATCGGGTTTGATTTCTGGGGGGCCAAGCTCTTTACCTGGAGGGGCGCAGGCGGTACCGAATATGTGATCGGGGCCTTCCCGCTTGGCGGCTACGTCAAGATGCTCGGCCAGGCCGACGTGCCCGGCGAGGAGGAATCCACCGAACACGATCCCCGCTCGTTCCAGGCGAAGTCCGTGTGGCAGCGCACGGAGATCATCTCGGCAGGGGTCGTCGCCAACTTCCTGTCGGCCTTTGTCTTCTGCTACCTCGCACTGCTTGTCGGCTACCACAGCCACTCCGCCACCGTCGGCTCACTCAGCTGGGGTTCCCTGAACGCGGGCCTCCGTTCGGGCGACGTTATCGTCCAGGTCGCGGACTCCAAGGTAGAGACCTGGGAAGACCTCGTCCTGACCTACGCCACGAAAGAGGCCGGCTCCCAGCTTCCGCTGACGGTCGAGCGCGGCGGTGAAGAGCTGCAGTTGGAGGTTCCGGTTCACCGGGATCCGATGGCGCCGCTCAACCTGCCCGACTTTTCGGCCGCCTTCGAGCTGCAACTGGGTTCGATCGCGGTCGGTCTCCCGGGCGACAAGGGGGGCATGAAGCCCGGAGACCGCCTGGTTTCGGTTGACGGTCACCCCATTACCGGATGGGCGGAGTTCCAGCGCCGGGTGCGGGCGCGCGCCAATGTCGAGGTCTCGATCGTCGTTGAGCGAGGCGGCGAGAACGGCCTAGAGCAGGTGGAGCTTCGGGTCACTCCGCAGGGGCGGCGTCCGGATCGGGTGCCGAAGTACAACCTGGGTGCCCAGCCGCGTCACGACGCGGTCATCGACTACGTCCAGCCGGGCTCCCCGGCAGCGCTTGCGGGCGTTCAGGTGGGTGATCGCATCGCCACCGTACGTGGGGTTGGCGTTGACTCCTGGTACGGCGCCTGGAAGCAGGCGATCTGGGCCGAGGGTGCGGTCGACGGCGAGCCAATAGAGTTTGGTCTGGAAGACAAAGCCGGTCGCGTTCGTGCCGTAGTCCTCCGGCCCGGCCCGCGCCCGAACTGGGATCTGGGAACCTCGGCGCTGCCGGAGTTTGGCCTCGCTGGCAAGCCCGCCGACTCGTTGGTCTTCGGGATCTTGGACGAGGGCTCTCCGGCGTCGCGGGCACGTCTCCAGTCAGGAGATCGGGTCACTGAGGTCTCCGCTCGCATCGATCGCGGGGCGAAGGCGGAGGAATGGTCGGCCGAAGACCCCTCTTGGACCCTCTTGCTCGGTGTACTCAACGCTGCCGATGAGCCGGTCCTGAACCTGACGGTGGATCGAGCTGGAGAGACGCTGTCCTTTTCGGTGGACCTCGACGAGGATCCCCGCGATGTGCAGATGGGCTACCTCGGTGTGGGGCCGGTCTCGCCAGAGATTCTCGTCAAGAAGGGGCCCATCGAGGCCATCGGCCCGGCTCTGCAGGCGCCATTCCGTGTCTTGAAGGACTTCGTCAACGGCATCCGGGCGATGGCGATGCGGCGGGCCTCGGCCACGATGATCGCCGGTCCGGTCGGCATCATTCAGGCCTCCTACACCTTTGCCGAGAAGAGCACCGGTGATCTGCTGAACTTCCTGGCGCTGCTCAGCGTCAACCTCGCAGTCATCAACTTCTTGCCGATCCCGATCACCGACGGTGGCCACTTCGTCTTCTTGATGTACGAGAAGGTCATGGGGCGCCGGGTACACGAACAGATTGAGGCCCGCTTCCAGTGGGCTGGGCTGCTCTTCCTGCTCGGCATCCTCGTCTTTGCGACCTTCAACGACCTGAGTCGCATCTTCGGTTTGTAGGAGTAGACCAGCCGAGCCCGACGAACTCCGCCTGGAAGCTGCCCCGAGCTAGTCCACTGGGGCGGCCTCGGTGGCTGCAGCTACTCCGAAGGGGGCAGTCGGGGCAAGTTCGTGCCCCTCTTTGAGGGCGGTCGGTTCGCCGAGGTGCCCTGCGATGCGGCCATCGCGTGGCCGATCCTTCTTCGCGCGGTCACCGAGCGGATCGCCAAAGGTGCTTGACAGGCCTCTCTGCATCCATAAACTCCGCCCTCGCCTCGGGGAGACCGCTGGGGGCATAGGAGCTTGACCATGTACGCTGTCATCCAGGCCGGTGGCCGCCAATACAAAGTGTCCGAAGGCGACACCATCGACGTCGACTTCTTCGACTCAGAGGTTGGGGCCTCAATTACCTTCGACGAGGTGTTTCTCACCGGGGGCGATGCGCCCAAGGTCGGGCAGCCCTACGTCGACGGAGCCTCGGTCGAGGCCGAGGTTGCGGCCCAAGGCCGCGGTCCGAAGCTCATCATCTTCAAGAAGCGCCGCCGCAAGAACAGCCAGCGCACGGGGGGCTTCCGCTCACGCGTCACGTCCCTGCGCATCGCCAAGATCAACGTCTAGGGGGCAGCAATGGCTCACAAAAAGGGTCAGGGATCTACTCGGAATGGTCGCGACTCGATCGGCAAGCGACTCGGCCCCAAGAAGGGGGACGGGCAAGCGGTCATCGCCGGCAACATCATCGTGCGGCAGCGTGGCACTAGCTTTCATCCGGGGGCCAACGTCGGCTGCGGCGGAGACTACACCCTGTTTGCGCTGTCCGACGGCACGGTCAAGTACGGTCACGACAAGTGGGGTCGTAAGACGATCTCTGTTGTCACCGCCGAGGCCTAGTCCCGTACTGCATCCGGCTCGAGCGGAGCCGGCCTCGTGAAGTTCATCGATGAAGTTCGGTTGACCGCTGCTTCCGGCAAGGGGGGCGACGGTCTTGTGGCGTTTCGCCGGGAGAAGTTCGTTCCCAAGGGCGGACCGTCCGGGGGCGACGGAGGGCGCGGGGGCCACATTGTCTTCCGCGCCAGCCGGCACCTCAACACGCTGCTGCGCCTTCGCTTCACGCCCATCATCAAGGCAGACAAGGGCACGGCGGGCGGACCCAATCGACGCACAGGGGCCCAGGGCAAGGATCGGATTGTCGAGGTCCCGGTCGGTACCCTCATCAAGAGCGAGAGTGGCGACCAGTTGCTCGCTGACTTGAGCGAGGATGCGGCCGAGTTTCTGGCCCTGGAGGGGGGGCGCGGCGGTAAGGGCAATGCCCACTTCACGAGTTCCACGCGCCGCGCACCCGACTTTGCGAAGGATGGGCGGCCAGGGAACGAGCGGATCTTTCGACTCGAGCTCAAGCTGCTCGCCGAAGTCGGGCTGTTGGGTTATCCCAACGCCGGCAAGTCGACGCTCATCTCTCGGCTCAGTGCGGCCCGACCCAAGGTCGCTTCCTACCCCTTTACGACCTTGGTGCCGTCGCTGGGCGTGGTGAAGAAACCCGACGGCTACAACAGCTTCGTCATGGCCGACATCCCCGGCCTCATCGACGGGGCGGCCGAAGGCGCGGGCCTAGGACACCGCTTCTTGCGCCACGTGGAGCGCTGCAAGCTCCTGCTCCACCTCATCTCCCTCGACCCCATGGATGCCGAGGCCTACGGAGAGCCGCTGTTGCGCTTCGATTCCCTCTCCTCGGAGTTGAAGCGCTACGCCGCAGAGTTGGCGGGCCGTCCACAGGTCGTCCTGCTCAGCAAGAGCGATCTCAGCACGGCGGCGGAGATCGATGCGGTTCGGGCCATGTTTGTGGGTCATGGGCACATGGTTGTGGTCGCCAGTTCGGTCACTGGGGAGGGCTTGGACGACGTGGTCTACACTCTCTGCCAGGCCCTTGACGATCTGGCGCAGCCGCCGGAGGAGCCGGAGCCGTCTGAGCCTCCCCTTCCCCCCCACCGGCACCCGGGGGCGGTATCGAACCGGGAGGACGTGGAGAGCGACGTCGAGTGATGCGAGCCTCTCAGCTTCGGGCCTGTCTCTCAATCGTGGCGATCTGTCTGGCCGGCCCCGGGTTGAGTGGTTGCGGTGGGGCCCCTTCCGTTGAGCCTCCTCCTCTCGAGGTCGAGGAGGTTCGGTTCGAACTCCCGCCGCGTACCTCGCCGGGTACCTTGGCCGCGCTGGGCCCCCACCTCTGGGAGGCGAGCTTCGACCGTCGTGGAGATCGGCAAGGAATCCAGCGCAGCAGTGAGGTTGTCTCCCGGCTCGTCTGGGCGGAGCTCGACCACTACCAATTCCTGCAGATCGCCAACGGACGTCTGATAGCGGACGAGCGCCGCGTCGGGCGGGAACTCTACCGACGAAGCAACGACGAAAGCCCCTACCGGCTGCATCACGGCGTGCCTGGCGATTCCATAATCCTCCTGCGCAGCCTTCAGCTTTGGGAGGAGGCCATCGCCCCCTTTGGGGATCAGCTGGCCTTCGAACGGGGCCCCGACGCGGTCCTTGAGGGTCGGCCGGTGCGCAGCTACACCCTGCGACTGGCTCCGGCCCCCGCCCCTGTTTCCGCTCTTCCCGTCGGTCCGGAAGTCGCCGCGAGCAAGGCTGGCCGGGTGTCCAAGCCGGTGGCCTTGAATGGCAGTGTGGCTATCGACGAGGAGACGGGAAACCGCTTGCTGGTCGAGCTGGAGGGCCGCTACGTCCCGCGGGCCATCGTTGGCGGGAACGATCCTACCGACGAAGTCTTGGTGACCTACCGGGAGAGCCGCTCGCTGACCGGCGTTCCCCTCGCCATCGAGGTCCCCAAGGGCTCCCAGGTGATCGACTTCCAAAACAAGCAGCTGCGGCCAACAGCAGCGAGCCGGGCGTCGTCGACCCCTTGACCTGGCCGTACTGCCGGCACTACGATCGTTGTATGGGGCCGCCCATTAGCGCCTTATTTACGCATTCTCCGCACGCTGGACTATCAGCCCCCTTCCTGCCGTCCTGGCAGGGCTTCCCCGCCCTTGCGGCCACGGGGAGTCTCCACCACGAGTTGTCGAGCCCGCGCCGTTCCACAGGGGACGCATCGGGCCGGCCTGCGTTTCGGTCGCAGAGCGCATCCGGGGAGTCACCACCATCGAACCCTTGAAGCAGGCCCACCTTCTCGCCCGAGCCGTGGTTGAAAAGAAGGGCATTGAGCCCGTTCTCCTGGAGGTCACCGGCTTGGTTTCCTACGCCGACTACCTCCTCGTCGTGACCGCCACCTCCCAGCCCCACGCCGAAGCCGTAGCCGATGCCGCCATCCGTGCGATGAAGGCGGAGGGCTTGAGCGTGCTCTCCCACGAGGGGACCGCCAGCGGACGGTGGGTGCTGGCGGACTTCGGTGACGTCGTCTTGCACATCTTCTCGCCACAGGACCGGGGCTACTACGACCTGGAGGGGATGTGGATGGAGGCAAAACGGATTCCGATCCCTGGAGTGGAGCCCTTCCACGAACCCTCGATCTACGCCCCTGCTGGCTGAACAGCGTCTTACTTGGGCTGATTGAGCCCTTTCGATGAAGCTCGTTGTTGTTGCGGTTGGCCGCGTTCGGGATGCTCACTACCGAGCCCTGTGCGAGGACTACGCCCGTCGCATCGCGCGCTTTGGCTCCTTCGAGGTCATCGAGGTCAAGGACGCCAGGGGCCGGGAGCCCGAGCGCGCCCGAAAGGAAGAAGGAGAGCGCCTGCGGGCCAAGTTGCCTCAGGGTTGTCTCGCCGTGGCCCTGGACGAGCGCGGCATCCGGCGCAGCAGCACCGACCTGGCGGCCTGGATGGAAGACAAGGCCCGCTTCGGGCCCAAGGAGCTTCGGCTCGTGTTGGGGGGGCCCTACGGGCTCGACGAAGCTACCAAGGACGCCTGCAAGGAGTCGCTCCGGCTTTCGGAGATGACCCTCCCGCACGAGTTGGCCCGTTTGCTGCTTCTCGAGCAGCTGTATCGGGCCTGGACCCTCCGGACTGGGCGCCCCTACCACCACGCCTGAGCGGAGCCCCAATGTCTGATCTCGCCTTGTCCTCGAGGTCCTGGGCCTCCTCCCTTGTCGATCTCTTCCTCCCCCGCACCTGTCCTGGCTGCGGTGTGGTCTTGGAGCGGGCGCTGCTCTGGTGCCTTTCGTGCAGCGCGCGCTTCCACGCTGCGTCTGGCCCTTTGGTCGATAGCTCTCCGCCCGAGCCGCTGGCTGCCGTCGTAGCCGCGACCTCCCTCGAGACCGCCGGCCTTGCGCCGGTGCTGTACCGGTTCAAGTACCGCGGCGAATGTGACGGTGTTGATGCGTTGGTGGGGTTGCTGGAGAATGCTTGGAGGGCGGCGGACTTGGCCGAGGTCGATGCCATTGTGGCTGTTCCGCTGCACTCCCGACGCTTGCGGCGCCGCGGCTTCAACCAGGCCACCCTGCTCGCTGCACCCCTGGCCCGTTCGCTCCAGATCCCGCTCCTGCCCTTGCTTCGCCGTCCGGAGGCGGGCCGGGCCCAAGTCGGTCTCCCCGGCGCCGAGCGGAGAGCCAACCTTTTGGGGGCCTTCGCCGTGAGACCAAGCGCCTCAATTCCCGCCTCTGTGCTTCTTGTTGACGACGTCGTCACGACGGGGGCGACCCTGCAGCACTGTGCGGTTGCCCTCCGCGCTGGAGGCATCGAGCGGGTAGTGGGCCTCGCCGTCGCTCGTGCCCTGCCCGCCGCCAACGAGGCAGCTGGCGACGAGGGCCTCAGTCGCCGCCTGGAGGCAAGAGGAGGACGAGCGGAGCGCACAAAGCGGCCCGATCGGGCCGCGCCGCTCCCCGGGACTTCGCCCAAGCCTGCAGGGTCTCCACGGGCTCTCGATAGTGACGGTCGAAGTCCTCCGGTCCGAGGCCAAAGCGCTCTCGGTCAAAGGGGGGATGACCGATGAGGACCCCTTCGACGGACCAGATCCGGCACAGCCGCGTAAGGGAGGCTGCGGGACCAAGCCCCATCTCGCTGCTGAGGACCCGCCGGGTGTAGGGAAAGTCATCGGCCCCTGCGAAGAGTACGTCGCGGCCCACCCACCAGGCGGCGTGGGTCCAGACGAGCGCGACCCGGCTGTCGCCGGCTGTACGCCTCCGGACCTCGAGGGCGGCGTCATACTCCGGGTGGCGGGTCCGCCGGAATTCCTCTCGGGCCTCCCCGTCGACCAGGGCGGGTAACACGGTGGACGCATCTCGAAGAAGCGCTGCCGAGCTGACCAGGTAGGTGGGAATGATCCACAAGAGGGTAAAGGCCCGGGCCATGCGGACCCCGCCTTGCATGCGAATGCGCGCTTCCATCTGTCCCCAGGTCAGGCCGCAGCAGAGCGCAATCAGCGGCCAGCCCGCGAGCACAAAGGAGCCACGTTGGTGCGTCGCCGCCCAAAAGAAGAGCCCAAGATAGGAGGACGCGGTGCCGATCCGCAGCATCCAAGATGTGTTCTTGCGGAAAGAGACCAGCGCCGCCATGGGGAGGAAGACCAGTGGCAAGAGGGAGAAGCGGGCCTGAAAGAAGGTCGTGCTCTGCTCCTGACCATGGGTGAAGAGGCCGTGGATGGCCCAGAGGATCTGCAGGGGCTCCTGCCCAACGCCGTAGAGGTTTAGCCAGCCCTGTTCGCCCGCCATCAGGGGGGCGAACCAGGGGGCCAGTGGATGTCCCCCCTGGCTCCAGGCCCGCAGCATCCAAGGAGACACGAGAAGCAGGGCGAGGAGCCCGGAACCCAGGGCCTCGGCCAGGCGCTGGCTGGTCGGCAGACGTCGGAGTCCTGGGCTCAGGGCGATCAGGAGCCACAAAGGGCCGGCAAAGAGGACGGCGGTGTACTTGATAGCCCCGGCCATGCCCAAGGCCAGGCCGAGGGTGAGGACCCGCATCCGAGGTCGTTCCGCCGGGTCCGGGTCCAAGGCGAAGAGGGCGAAGAGAGCAACCCCCCATCCTGCGGCGATGTCCGAGCTGATGGAGGCGGAGAGGCGGAGGAAGGTGGGGGCCAGCACCAGGGTTGCCGCGGCCAGGATCCAGGCGGGCGTAGGGGCGGCTTCCCGCCGCAGCAGGACGTTCACGATGAGGATGGTCTCGAGGCCCAGCCCGAAGACGAGGAGGGAAGCTCCCACTTCGGCGGCTTGCGGCGGCAGGAAGGCCAGGGGGTACAGGATCAGGAGCTGCAGGCCGCCGGGGAGCCAGGCGGAGGGCCAGTGAGGGAAGGCCGCGAAGCCGCCATGTGCCAGCCAGCGGCTGGGCACCGCCAGCTGGTACTGCAGTGCGTCGTAGTGCATGGCCGGACCCAGGGCGAGGATCGCGGCGGGCAGGAGGGCTGCACCCATGGCGACGAGCGCCGAGGGGGAAGGGCGGCCCAGAGCGCGCCAAAGCGCCTCCTTCAGGGCGGCGGGACGGCGGGGCAGAAGGAGGAAGCCGCCGCC
>CAZQTQ010000007.1:0-2273 GCA_964596025.1 uncultured Rickettsiales bacterium | reverse complement strand
GGAGGAGGCCCAGCCCAAGGCCGATCCCGAGCCCGGGGGCGTCCAGTCGGGACAGCCCAGCCAACAAGGCCGCCCAGGCCATGAGTACCCACCGGCCCAGGGCAAGGGCCACCGGAAGGCGCTCCTCTTCGGTGGCGTATGGACGGAGGATTCGGAGAAGTGGGAGGCCTAGGCCGAGAGCCGACGCCGTTACCCATACGACGATGCCCAACGCGGCAAATCCCTGTACTGGGCTCCAGATTGGGTCCACGGGAGTCAAGCCTAGCAGCACCCCACCCACCCCTTCGGCGCAGGTACGTATAATCCTTGTTCCTCTCCAGCGCTGGAACCACAAAACCATGCCCTATGCCATCGGAATAGACCTCGGAACCTCCAACTCCGTGGTCTCTCTGGTCAAGGATGGCTCCCCGCTGGTCATTGCCGACGAGGACGGCAACCGCACCCACCCATCCGTTGTGGCCTTCGGGCACGGTCAAGCCACCGTTGTGGGCCACAAGGCCCGCAAGGGGATGGTCTTCAATCCCCAGGGGACGGTCTTCTCGGCCAAGCGTCTGATCGGCCGCACTTGGGACAGCGAAGAGGTACGCCGCGCGGTCCAAAGCGCTCCATACTCCATCATCGAGGGCCCACACTTCGACCCGCGGATCGAGATCTCCGCCCGCGTCTACTCCCTGCAGGAGATCGGCGCGCACGTCTTGCGCTACCTCAAGCGCCTGGCGGAGTCCTACTTGGGCGAGCCCGTCGAAAACGCCGTGATCACCGTCCCGGCCTACTTCAACGACAACCAGCGGCAAGCGACCCGAGATGCCGGCACCATTGCTGGCCTCAACGTCCTGCGGATCATCAACGAGCCGACTGCTGCGTCCCTTGCCTACGGTTTGGGCCGGGCGCGAAACCAGCACATCGCCGTCTACGACCTGGGCGGCGGCACCTTTGACATCTCCCTCCTCCACCTCATGGGCGACGTCTTCGAGGTCGTCTCGACCGCGGGTGACACCTACCTTGGGGGTGACGACTTCGATGGGGTCTTGGTCGATTACCTGGTCGCGCAACTCAGTGCGCAGGATCAGGCCGTTATCCGGCGCTCTCCTTCGTCCCGTATTCGTCTGCTGCGGGCTGCGGAGGACGCGAAGCGCGCGCTGAGTGAGGTGGAGAGCACCGAAGTGGTGATCGAGGGTCTGGTCCACGACGATCGCGGTTACGAGCAGGACTTCAAGTCCACCCTGACCCGCATCCAGTTCAATCAGCTCATCTTCCCCATGGTCAAGCGCACCTTCGAGGTCTGCGACGAAGCCCTGAACGCGGCGGGTCTAGGTCCTGAGAACATCTCGGCCGTCGTGATGGTTGGCGGCATGACCCGCTCGGTCATCATCCGCGAGGCGGTAGAGAACTACTTTGGCCGCGGGCCGGAATTGGGCGTCAATCCCGACGAGGTCGTCGCCGTCGGGGCCGCCATCCAGGCCGACAACCTGATGTCCGCCTTCACCGGCACGCGCCGCTCCAGTTCCCTGCTCATCGACGTCACCCCGCAGAGTCTGGGCGTGGCCACCGTGGGGGGCTTTAGCGAGACCATCATCGAGCGGAACGCCTCCATCCCCTGCTCGGAGACCCGCTCCTTCACGACCTCGGTGGACGACCAAACGGAGGTGAGGATCGAGGTCTATCAGGGAGAGGGCCGCATGGTGACCGACAACGAGAAGCTGGGCGAGTTCGTGCTGGAGGGACTGCGACCGGCTAAGCGCGGCGACATCAAGGTTGCGGTCAGCTTCGACATTGACGCCAATGGTATCGTCAACGTCCGCGCGCAAGACAACGAGACGGGCAAGGCAGCCTCCATTCGCCTGGAGGCGAGTTCCGGTTTGACTGCGGAAGAGGTTGAGGATCTCAAGTTCGAGGATCTGGACTTCTAGCAGGAGGAGGGTCTCATGGACGAAGCAATGCGGCGACGTGTTGAGGTGGAGGTCTTGTACTCGGTGCTGGACGACCTCGACTACTACAAGCTCTTCAAGCTCAAACCGGGTGCGCCTCTGCAGGAGGTTGAGCGGGCGTTTGCCGAGCAGAGCAAGGCCTTTCATCCCGACAGCTTCTTCGGGGTCGCCGACCCCGAGTTCCAACAGCAGGTCACAAGACTCTTCAAGAAGGTGAGCGAGGCCTACCAGGTTTTGAAGGCCCCCGATCTCAAGAAGCTGTACGACAAGAAGCTGGGGCTTTCGGTGCGGGGCGGCGGTAGCGAGCTCTCGGCTGGCGAGAAGATGGGTTCCGTCAACAAAGCC
>CAZQTQ010000006.1:22788-25421 GCA_964596025.1 uncultured Rickettsiales bacterium | reverse complement strand
GCTGCCCTCACCAGCGATTGGCTCGAAGCCCTCAGCCTCGCGGGCACCGGCAATTCCACGCTTGACCGAAGCCCGCAGGAGCGGCGGCATGGACCGGTAGCCGGCGACGACGCGGTGGTAGATTCCCTCAAAGATCCGGGGAACGGCGAAGAAGAAGGTCGGGCGCACCTCCACAAGAACGTCTTGGAGCAGATCCACCCGCTGGGCATAGGCGATGCAGAAGCCGTGCTGGAGGGCCGCAAACTGGCCCATTCGGGCGTAGATGTGCGACAAGGGCAGACAGAGCAGCGTCGTGTCCTGGGGACCCACATCCAAGATCCCGTCTAGGGACGTGGCGGCCGCCACTACATTGCTGTGAGTCAGCCGCACGCCCTTTTGGTCGCCCGTTGTGCCGGAGGTGTAGACAATGGTTGCGAGCCAAGACTCGCGCACTTCCTCGCCAGCCCGGTCGTAGGCATCCGGCTCCTCGCGCAAGGCCCTCCGCCCTTCACGGAGCAGCTCGTCCAGGAGCAGGGCTTTGCCCAGGTCCCTCAGATCGGTGACTTCGAGTACGACGAGATGGGTCAAGCTGGGCAGCTCGTCCAGATGGGGCCGCAGCGCATCCAGCTGCCGCCGATTCTCGAGGAAGAGGACCTTGGCCTCGCTGTCTCGAAGGATGAAGAGGGCCTGGCTGTCCGTCGAGCTGTGGTAGATGGGCACCGTGACGGCCCCGATCCCCAAGATGCCGTAGTCGGCCAGGGTCCACTCCTGCCGCGTCTTCGACCACAAAGCCACACAGTCGCCGGCTTCCACCCCCAGACGGAGCAGGCCGGCACCAATCGAGCGGACGCGCTCGCCGACTTCCGTCCAGGTCGTGACGCTCCAGTTCAGCGGCTCACGGCGGCGACGCAGAGCTACCTGCGGGCCCCAGGCCTGAACTGCCCGGTCGAGTAGCGCGCCAATGGTGTTGGGAGGACTCAGCTACGACCTCGTCGATTTGGGGTTTTGTGCTATAGCTCGGCCGGAGCATAGCTAAGCGCCGCTCCGCTGGAAAACCACGCCCCTCCGCGCGCCACAGAGGACGCCATGTCCGACACCCCCTCTCCAGACGCTCCCGGACCGCCTGAGTTACCCAAACCGATCTTCCTCATCTCAGACAGCACCGGAGGAACCGGTGAGTCACTAACTCGCGCGGCGCTCGCTCAGTTCCAGGACTACCTCGTCAACATCGTCACCTACGGCCACACGACCGAACTGCGCCGAGTGCAGGCCCTGGTGCGCTTGGCGGCGAAAGAGAACGCGCTGGTTGCCTACACCCTCGTGAATCCCGAGATTCGGAACGCGCTGACCGCCGAGGCGATGCGTTTCAGTGTCCCCTGCGTGGACCTCTTGAGTCCCCTGATGAGCGTTCTCTCGGACCACTTGGGTGGATTGACGCCCAGGGGAGTCCCGGGCCGCCAGACCCAGCTCAGCGACGAGTACTTCCGCCGCATCGAGGCAGTCGAGTTCACAGTCAAACACGACGATGGAGCCGAACCGCGCAACATGCGCAAGGCCGAGATCGTCTTGGTTGGGGTGTCGCGCACCAGCAAGACGCCGCTGTCCACGTACCTCGCCCAGAAGGGCTGGAAGGTCAGCAACATCCCGATCGTTCTCGGCATTGACGTTCCGCCTGAGCTCTTCCAAATCGACCAGGACAAGATCTTCGCCCTGACGATCGAGCCCGAGCCGCTGCACGCCATCCGGCACGCCCGAATCCGCAACCTCGGGCTCAATACGCACAGCAACTACGGATCCTTGGAGCACATCCACATGGAGCTGGAGTACGCGCACGAGCTCTTCCGCTCGAACCCGGGGTGGCCAGTCATCGACGTCACGCGTCGTGCGGTGGAGGAGAGCGCTGCGGTGGTACTGAGCATCTTCCAAGAGCGCAAGGCGGCCAAGCGGCGCGGAACGACAATCCGCGGCTAGGCGGTTCACCGAACATGTCGCACACCGCTACCCGAACCCTCCGCGTCGTCGGAGGGATCTTGGTGCACGAGGATGGCAAGCGATTCTTGGTGACCCAGCGACGCGACGGCGACACCCACGGCGGAAAGTGGGAGTTCCCTGGCGGCAGTGTGGAGCCGGGAGAAGTCGACGACGAGGCCCTCATCCGGGAACTCGAAGAGGAACTCGGCATCGAAGTGGAGGTTGGCCGCCTCGTCAAGCGGGTCCGAGAGCCCCTAAGTGACGAGTTATTGCTCGATTTTCGCGCCTACCGCTGCACCTTGGCCTTTGGGGAGCCGGAGGCGATTGAAGTTCAAGATTTTCAATGGGTTACGGCCGATGAAGCCCGTGGTTTGGACATGCCGCCGGCGGACCTTCCCGTATTGGAACTCCTCGTCGCTGAGGGCCTCGCGTAGGATTGCCCTGTGATCGGAACCGTCCTCGACAAGTACGAAGTGCTCGAAAAGGTCGGTGAGGGCGGCATGGCCACCGTCTACCTCGGTCGACACATGACCCTGGGGCGCAAGGTGGCCATCAAGCTCTTGCACCCGCACCTGAGTTCGTCGGACAAGAATCGGACCCGCTTTGCACGCGAGGCCCGTGCGATTGAGGCGCTGCAGCACCCCAACATCCTGCGGATCTTCGACTACTCGGGGACCGACGAC
>CAZQTQ010000006.1:21959-22778 GCA_964596025.1 uncultured Rickettsiales bacterium | reverse complement strand
CCCTGCGGGCCCTGCTGGATGACGTCGGAGCGATGATGGCGGAGCCGGCGGCCCTGTTGGCCCGCGAGCTCTGCGATGCGCTCGAGTTGGCCCATCAGGCGGGCATCGTCCACCGCGATCTCAAGCCCGAAAACGTGATGCTAACCGCCGACGGCAAGGTCAAGCTCATGGACTTCGGCATCGCACGCATTGCGTCGGACATTCACGTGACGATGACCGGAGCCCTGGTTGGAAGCCCCGCCTACATGTCGCCGGAGCAGGCCACCGACTCCGAGGTGGACGGACGCTCGGACCTCTTTTCGCTGGGCACGGTTCTGTACCGCATGGTCACCGGAGGCCTGCCGTTCCGCGGGAGCAACCCGTCCATCGTGCTGAAAGCCATCATCGACGGCGTCTTCGACGACCCCACCAACCGCGTCCCCAGCCTGAGTCCGGCCCTAGCCGACATCATCTTGCGCTGCCTGAGCACCGAGCGGGGCGACCGCTACAACTCTGCACGGGAAGTGCGGGGCGACCTCGACCGCTTCCTCGCCAGCGTGGGAGTCGACCCCGACTCCGACGAACGCTGGACCATCACCCACTACCTCCAGGACTTCGAAGCCTACGAAGACCAGCTCCGGGCCCACCTCATCGACGTCCTGGTCGAGCGGGGCCGGAGCGAATCGGACCAAGGGAACACCGCTTCGGCCCTGCGCACCTTCAACCGGGTGCTTGCTCTCGACGAGGACAACCGAGAGGTCATCGAGACGATCGGAGGCATGCGGCTTCCGGGGACCGAGGAGGGGTGGAGCCAGCGGAATACGTGGCTTTGGGTAGCTC
>CAZQTQ010000006.1:14839-21949 GCA_964596025.1 uncultured Rickettsiales bacterium | reverse complement strand
CGTGCTGGCGGTAGCCGGACTGGCGCTGACAACCGATGCGCTCGGACCCGAGGTGCCAGGTGGGGCCGAGTACGCCCGAATCGCGCCGGTCCCGGTACCCCCGGTCGCGGTGCCGATCGCGCCCCAAGCCCCCGAACCCGAGGCCAAGACTCCCCCCTCCTCCGCGCCGACAGCAGCAACGATGGGTCCGGGACGCATGGCGAGAATGCGTTCCATGAAGGCCGCGCTCCGGCCCGGCGCCACCGGGGCAGCGGGAACGAATGCCACCATCGAGGCACCCCAGTCCGGAGGGGCTGGGGCTCAGACCGGAGACGAACGGGTATACGCGGGAACCGGCACCCTGCGGGTAATCACAACCAACGGCAACGCGCCCATCTACATCGATGGAGTGGCCCAAGGCTGGACCCCACTTGCCCCCTTCGCGCTCGCAGCGGGCTACCACAGCCTGCGGGTGCCGGAGACGCCCTACTCCCAGGAGGTCAATCGGCGCGTTCTTGTGCTTCCGGCCGACGAAGAGGCAGAAAACGAGGTGCAGATCACCATCCCCTACAAGCCGAGCCGGGTGCGCTTTGAGGGCTTCCCCAGTGGCACGGTGGTCGAGTTGAACGACCAGCGCCTGGGAGAGGTCGAGAGCCTGACCACCGTCGACCTCGGGGAAATGGGCGCCTTTGTCTTCAGCTTCCGGAACGCCGAAGGCGGCGTACTGCTCCGTCATCGCCTCGTTCGGGGGGTGGAGCGGGGCGAGCTGGCACCCGGCGAAGAGCGCGTCATCCGACAGGGAAGCCGGACCAAGAGGAAGAAACGCTAGCGGAGCCAATGAGAGGGGCAACCCCAGCCGTCGCCCCAGCGAGGCGGTCTCCGAGCCTTTAGCTTGCTATGCTGGCGTCCCGATGCCTTCGGGACCTCACCCACAAGCCCACGCACCCCGCCTTCCGCTGGCGCTGGCCTTCATCCTGGCGTTGAGCCTCGGGGCCTGCCTCTGGATCCCCGGCTATCCGCCCGACAAGATCGTCCCCGACTCCCCGGTGGACGACGTCCCCGGAACCAGCTTCTGCTCTCCCCATGCCGCACCTGGACGACCGATTCTATTCGGTGAGCACACCGGCCCCCTGCGCTTCGGCTGCCGCATCGTCCTGCCCGACGAAGTGCTCTGGACCCTGCGGGTGACCGACGGGCCAACCGTCTCGGACACGGAGATAGGAAGCGGCGTCAGCTGGATCGAGCTGCGGCCGGACGCGCTGCCCTGGTCTCCTCGTCCCTACGCCGCCGAGCTGGAGCTGCGGGTTCGGTTCGGGGGCGACCTTCGGATCACGACTTGGCCTCTGGTCGTTACACCCCATGCCGAGGTCCTGTTCCAGGTGGAGGCCTCGTGACCCCGTCAACCCCGAGAAGTCCGATCCGGAAGCGGTCTCGGCTCGCCGCTACGGTGGTGGCCTTGGGCTTGGCCACAACCGCCTGCGGGGGCGGCCCCTTGTTGGAGGTGCCGTCGAGGGAATTCGAGGCAAGAATCATCGACCCCGGTGCCTTTCAGCAAGAGACCCGCAGCCAACCGGTGGGCCTCATCACCTGGAACGGCCAAGACCCGATTGTCTACGCCGAAGTCACGGCCCCGACCACCCTCAACGCACTGGTCTCTGACCCCAACGTCGGCGCCGCTTCCCTGGACTCAATTTGCGTCTTCCTCGATGGGCCAGGCCAGGCGGGAGATGCGGGCGGACAGGTGGACAGCATCGGCTCGTTTGGCCTGACGCTCCTCCCCAGTACCTACGAGGTTCTGGTCAGCCCCGAATGCCTCCAAGGAACGACGCCGGCCCGCCGGGTCAGCGACGTGGTGATCGACAGCCCCACCGGTTCCGAGACCCCGTTTGACTGGAGCCTGCCGCTGCGGGAATCGGTAGAGGGCATCGTCCAGACCTCGTCGGGCGATCCCGTCGAGGGCGCGGCGGTCGTACTCTATTCATCAGACCGACCCAGTCTGGCGCTCGGCGCTTCGGTGACCTCGGCCTCCGATGGGAGCTTCTCGCTCGAAGTCGAAGAGGGGGTCTATGACATCGTCGTCTCCGCGCCGGCCGACGGTAGCGTCGCAGTTCCCCCAGTCCTCATCGCCAACCAGAACCTCCCCTTTGCCCTGCCCGGACTGCGCCTGGAGGTCGAGCTTCCGGTGCTGCCGACTCGCTTGGTGCGGGGAAGCCTTCTGCAAAGCTCCGGCTCGACCGTCCAAGGTCGGGTGCGTCTCGAGGGCTGGGTTCCACCGGGTCCAAGTTCGGGGCCCTTTGACGGGGGCATCTTCCGGGCTGAATTCGAGACCGCAGCCGACGGCAGCTTCGAAATCAACGTGCCTCGCGGATCCTACGTCGCTCGCTCTGCGCCCCGCTTGAGCGACGTTCAGAGCTCGCCGGTAGAGTTCGCCTTCGAGGTCAGCGAGGCGGACCCGCTGGTGGAACTGGAGTTGACCTTGCCCGACGCTAAGCTCGGGCGCATCGAGGTCATCCAACCCAGCGGGGCGAGAGTCCCAGGGGCTGAACTGCACCTCCGACTCGACACTTGGCCCTACTACGCGCTCGGCGCCACTACGGACCAAAGCGGGGCCTGGACGGGACTCTTGGCCGCCGGCCGCTGGGATGTGGAGGTCATTCCGCCCCGAAACGAAGAGACCCGTGAAAAGGAATTCGCCCGAATCCAGGCCAGCCTCGACTTGCGCGAGACCGACGCCTCGACGGTCGTGGCCTTGCGAAGAGCTGATCGCATCGATGGCTTCGCATATTCTGTGGGCCAACTCGGGGTTGGCAACGTGCAGTTGCTGCTGAGCGACCCCGAGTCTGGGAACCTGCTCGATGAGACGGTGAGCAACAACTCCGACTTCCCCGGGTTTTTCACCGCAGTACTTCCCCGGTAGCCGGCGGGATCCGAGGGAATGAAGGCGGCGATTGCCCTGGCCGGAGCTGGAAGGCGGAGCCGCGCCCCTCCGCCGCTCTCGAATGGGATGCGGGCTAGAATGGGGCATCCTCCCTCCTCGTCCAACGTCTGCAGCCCTCTTCTCCCCTCACCGCACGGCCGCGCTGTGGACGGCCTTGGTGCTCGGCCTCGGCTCCCCAGCAGGGGCGGAAGAAGCCGGAGCGGATGAAGCAGAGGAGACCGAAGAGACCGAAGGGACCGAGGAGGCCGAGGAGGCCGAGGAGGCCGAGGAGGCCGAGGACGCCGAGCAGGCCGGGGAAGAAGCAGAGCATGGGGAAGGAACCCGCGTGCCAGCAGCAGGGTCCGCGGATCCCGAAGGGGCGACCGACCGGCCAGAGGGAAAGACCCGCGAGACGGAGGACGAGACCCCCGAGACGGAGGACGAGACCCCCGAGACGGAGGACGAGACTAGCGAGCCCAAAGATGCCGTAAGTGGTGGAGAGGAGATCGAAGTCGATGCAGTCGAGATCCTCCACCTAGCTCGCCTCGACTACGACCGGGGCGACTTCCAGCAGGCCGCGGCGGGCTTCGCATCGATCTTGTCGAGCCCGGTTCGCCTCGATACCCGCGAAGATCTGCACGAGGGCTTCCTGTACTACGCCTTCACCCTCTTCCTGCAGGGTGAGGACGGCGGGCGCAAACTCGCCGAAGAGAGGCTCCGCTATGCCCTGCGCCTCGACCCAGATTACGTTCCCAGCGCCGTCACCACCCGGCCCGACCTGTTGCAGTTCTATACCGCCCAGCGCAACGCCTTCATCATGCAGTCGGGGAGCATCGCGGAGCCGCCGGAGATCGTCTTCCCCGAACTCCAGCGCGGCCGCGAGACGACCCGCATCATGCGCCGAAGGAGGTTTGTTCCCGTCTTTGGTCGCGGCCTCCATTTTCTCGGCCACCGCAAAGCGGCGGCGGGGCTGCTCAGCACCGAGCTGGCTTTGGCCGGGGTCAACGTCGCTACCTTCGTCTTGCGACTGGCGCTCGTGGAGGACGTAAGCCCAGCAGGCTGGGAGGCGACCCGGGTCGCCCGCTACACCAACTACGCGAGCTTCGGCCTCTTCTGGGGGGTCTTCGTGGTGGACTTTGTGGTGTCCATGGTGCTCCAGCGACGCTACCGCCTACATCCCGAGATTCAGCCGACCCTCCAGGCCCGGACACCACCTCGGCGCCCCCGTCCGCCTCGGCTGACGGCAACCCAGGGGGGCCTTGGGCTGGCCTTTTGGTGATCGGAAGGGTTAACCTTCGCGCGTGCCGTACCTCGTATACCGAGTCGGAGACGACATCCACCGGTTCGAGCTGAACCGCAAGCTCTGCGGCATCGGCCGCAGCAGCGACAACAACCTGTGCCTAGAAGACCCCGGCGTCGAACCCCACCACGCCCAGGTCCTCCGTGACGGCAAGAACTGGGTGCTGTCCTCGCTGGACCGGAACGCAGTCCTCATGGTCAACGGCCGGGACCGCCGCAACTACAGCCTCAAAGACGGCGACCTCCTCCTGCTGGGCGGCACCGAACTGGTCTTCTCGCTCGACGAGCTGAGCAAGGCCGAAGAGAGCCTGCCACGCAGCTCAAGCCAGCGGATTGAGCCAGTCGCCGAGGACATCGACCCCCGACTGGAGAAAATCGCGACCTTCGCCGAGAAGCTCCTGCTCGGCATGCAGGTCCCCGAAATCTTCAAGACCCTCCTGGACGCAGTTATCGACCTCTGCGGCGCCAACAAGGGATTTCTCATCCACATCGTTGGAGACGACCTACACATTCCGGCCGCCCGCAACATCGATCGCGTCGATGTGGAGCGTGACCCGTCCCAGGTAAGCGACTCGGTGATCGCCCGGGTCCTGCGCGACCGCCGACCCGTCATCATCTCGGACACGATGAGCGACACGATCCTCGGCCAGAGCCGGAGTGTCGTGGACCTCCGACTGTCTTCGGTGATGTGCGTACCACTGATGGCCAAGAACAGCCTCATCGGCGTGCTCTATGTGGGCAACGAGGGGGTCGAAGGCCTCTTCACCGAGAGCGACCTCGAGCTCCTGAAGATCTTCGCCGCCCAGGCGGGGCTCATCCTCCACAACGCACTGCTGCTCGACGAGCTACGCCTAGAGAACGAGGACCTCGCCCGGGAAGTGCAGGCGGGGACGGGGGTCGGCGGCTCCATGATCGGAAACCACCCGTCGATGGCGGGGGTCTTCCAGACCCTGGGCAAGATCGCGCCCACGGACATCTCGGTGCTCGTGACCGGAGAAACGGGGACTGGCAAGGAGCTCGTCGCGCGCGAGCTGCACCTCCGCTCCAACCGACGGGACGGCCCCTTTGTCAGCATCAACTGCGGCGCCATCCCGGAGAATCTGCTGGAGAGCGAGCTCTTCGGCCACAAGAAGGGCTCCTTCACCGGGGCGCTCGCCGACAAACAGGGGCGCTTTGAGGACGCGAACGGCGGCACGCTCTTCCTAGACGAGATTGGCGAGATGCCGATGCACCTGCAGGTCAAGCTCCTGCGAGTCTTGCAAGAACGGGAGATCGAGCGGGTCGGCGAGGGACGGTCCCGCCCGGTGGACATCCGCGTGATCTCGGCCACCAACAAGGACCTGAGCGACGAGATCAAGAGCGGGCGCTTCCGCGAGGACCTCTTCTACCGCCTCAATGAGGTCCTCATCGCCCTGCCTCCCCTGCGGGACCGGGGCGACGACGTCCACCTCATCGCCAAGCACCTCCTCAAGCGCTTCGGGAAGCTCTATCCGGGGCGGGCCCGAGGCTTTGCCACCGAGACGCTCCAAGCCTTGTCGACCTACGTCTGGCCAGGCAACGTGCGCCAACTCGAAAACCGCATCAAGAAGGCCTTGGTCCTTGGCGACGGGCCCCTCCTGACCCCCCTCGACCTGGGATTCGAAGGACCGGTCGAAGAGAAGCCGCGCTGGGAAGCGCTGAGCGACGCGAAGGAGAGCTTCCAGACCCGCTACATCAAGGAGTGCCTCGAAGCGCACGAGTGGAACAAGGCGGCGACAGCGCGTGCTCTGGACGTCGATCCGCGGACGATCTTCCGCTACATCGAGAAGTTCCGGAACGACTAGCCTCCGCGGGACGACAGACACGCAGTGAAGGTCTGGGGCCTGACCGGGAACATCGCCTGCGGCAAGTCTGCCGTCGAGGCCATGCTCCGAGAGCGAGGGGTCGCCGTGATCGACGCCGACGAGGTCGCCCGCGAGGTGGTGGCCCCCGGCAACCCGGCCCTGGAGGCCATCGTACGAGCCTTCGGCACTGGCGTGCTTCAGGAAGACGGAACACTGGACCGTAAGGGGCTGGGCGCCCTCGTCTTCGCCGACACGGAGGCCCGGCATCGCCTTGAGGCCATCACGCACCCTCGCATCGCCGAAGGCGTGGCCCGAAGGCTCGCCGCCCTGGCCGAAGACAAGGCGGCGGCGGCAGTCGTCTCGGCAGCGCTGATGGTCGAGAGCGGGAGCTACAAAATCTACGAGGGAGTGGCGGTGGTTACCTGCCCCGAGTCGGTCCAGTTGGAGCGGCTGATGACGCGGGACGGCTGCGGCGAGTCCGAAGCCCGAGCCCGCATCGAAAGCCAGATGCCTCAGGGGGCCAAGCAGACCCTAGCCCAAGTCGTAATCGACAACGGAGGCACCCCCGAGGGGACGCGCGCGCAAGTGGACCGGTGGGCCGAGCGCCTGCTAGCGTAATGAAACGTGGTAGGTGAAGGCGATTCTCGGCACCCAAGCCGCCCCTCGGTGGGGTCCGACGACGAGTCAGCCCGCACCGTGGCAGACACCCCGTCCCTCGCCAGCGGGTGGCCGCGCCCCCCCGCCCCCCGACCCCCCCCCCCACCCGCAGAACCCGCCCGCAAGCCCAAAGGCAAGCCCGACCCCATGGTCGGAACGACCCTGGACGGACGCTTTACGATCAAGAGGCTCATCGCCCGAGGAGGCATGGGCAGGGTCTACGAGGCCGTACAGCAGCCGCTAGGTCGGCGCATAGCCCTGAAGGTCCTGCACCTGCGCTACTCCGAGGACCTAGACCCCGACTTTCGCAAGCGCTTCTTCCTCAAGCCCTCGCCAGAGCGTGAAGCTCGCAAGCGCTGAACAGCCGCTATATATTTTGTTTTTTGTTTGTGTTTTTTTTTTTTTTTTGATCCCGGGAGGTGGTTAAATGGCTAG
>CAZQTQ010000006.1:8357-14829 GCA_964596025.1 uncultured Rickettsiales bacterium | reverse complement strand
CCCTGCTACAGGCCATCAACGAGGGCGCTCCCATGGACCCTCTCCGGGCCTCGATCATTCTGCGCCAGATCTGCGGCTCCCTCGAGGAGGCCCACAGCCAGAGCGTCGTCCACCGCGACCTGAAGCCGTCGAACATCGTGCTGATTCAGCATGGCGGCGCTCCAGACTTCATCAAGGTGCTGGACTTTGGGCTGGTCAAGCTCATCAAAGAGGACGCTGAAGAGCTGACCCGCTCGGGCCTGTTCTTGGGGTCACCCAACTACATGTCGCCCGAGCAGGTGCGTGGCGACGACATCGACGGCCGCTCGGACATCTACGCCTTGGGGGTCATCCTCTACATGTGCCTGACCGGGATCTCTCCGTTCAAGCGAGAGAGTTCGGTCCAGGTGCTCATGGCCCAGCTTGAAGAGCATGCCAAGGCCTTCGACGAGGCCGTTCCGGGGCATTCGATTCCTCAGTCCTTCGAGTGGATCGTGCAACGCTGCCTGGAGAAGAAGCGGGAGAATCGCTTTGCCACGGCAGCCGAGCTGAGTCGCGCCCTTCGGGTGGCGGAGGCCGAGGCCCGGGGGGAGCTGACCATACCGCTCACGATGGTCCTGGAGGCCGGCTACCTCGTGCTGGAAGACGAGGTCGCGGCCTGCCTCAGTGCGGCCTTCTGGAATCCGATGACACAACGTTCCACCGGCTCTGCCCCGGTGATCCCGCCGCCTGATGACTCAGTTCGCCCCCGGGACCCCGACGGTCCGACCTTCCCCTCCCAACGAAAGGGGGACCAAGGACGGTCAGTGACGGAGGCGAAACCGAAGTCGGCGACCCAAAGTTGGGCGACCGTGGCGATCTTGGCCGCCGTCGCTTTGATCCTGGCCTTCATCATCGCTCGAAACCTACGGACGCCGCCGCAGAGCGCAGTGTCCGCACCTGCCTCTAGCGCCGGGCAGGAATCCTCGGCGGCTGCTCCGACACCGGGAAGCCTCGACGGAGACCAGGAGACTGCAAAGGAGACCGAGGGAAACGAAGACGCCGGTTCCCTCGGGGAGGGGGGATCGGGGGAAGAATCGACTCCGGCCGAAACCTCCAAGTCAGCTCCAGCCACGTCCCCAAGCCAGCCCTCCATGCCCGCAAATCAGCCGAAGTCGGGCCCCAAGGAGAATACGGACAAAAGCAAGTCTAAGATGGGGAAGGACTTGAGGGATCCCTGGCAATAGGGGTCTGGAGCTGTGCGAATTCATGCGAACGCTGTCAATTCTCGGGATTCTCTGCCTCGCGCTGGCGCTTCCGAGCCCCGCCCTGGCCGGTGATCCGGCCAGCGATACCCGGGCTAAGGAACTCTACGAAAACGGAGCGCAGCTCTACGAAGAGGCGCGCTACGAAGACGCGATCGTCGCGTGGCGGGCTGCCTACGACCTGAGCCCCCGGCCCCTCCTCCTCTACAACATTGCCTCAGCCGAGGAGCGTTCGGGGCAGTGGAAGGAGGCGATCGAGACCTGGAACCGCTACCGGGCCTTTGCCCCCTCCGAAGAGCGCGAAGTCTTAGAACAGCGCATCCGCAACCTGGAGAAACGGGTCGCTGAGGTCGAGGAGAAGGCGGCGGAATCGGAGGGCCCGACCCGAGCCCCTTGGCAGCCGGAGGCGGAGCCAGAGCCAGAGAAGATCGATGGAGGTGAGGCCGGTGCCACGTCGGCGGAAACGACCGAGGCCCAAGCTACTGCACCGCCCCCCCCGCCCGGTCCCCACCCGGGCCCCTTCGTTCTCTTGGGCGGGGGCTTCGTCGGGATCGCGGCAGGTGCCGTCTTGGGTGGCCTTGCCTTGGACACTCGTGGCCAAGTCACCGAGGCCTGCTACAGCGACGGGAACGAGATCCTCTGCCCCAACACTGCTGAGAGCCTCCTCGAGCAAGACCAGCAGATGTCCTTGGGTGCAGACCTCGCCTTTGGGCTTGGCATCGGCGTGGCCATCGCCGGAGGCACTCTAGCCATTGTCGACGCCGTCAAGCGCAGCGAAGGTGCCGACCAACTGAGCTGGCTGCCTGTCCCGTGGCTTGGCCCGGAGGGTGGCGGCGTAGCACTTGTCGGGAGACTTCCGTGATCCGAACTCGTGCGGTTCTCAGTGGGCTCCTCTTCGTGACCTCACTCGCGCTGCCGCTGGCGGCTTGCTCCCTGGGACGGATCACGCCGACCACGTGCAGCAGCAACGACCAGTGTCGAGGCGCCTTTGGCCGAGGATGGGTTTGCGACAGCCAGAGCGGACTCTGCGAGGAGACGCCGCCCCACCCGCGTTGTAGCTCGGAGCCCGTCGGCGTCCTCGAGAACCTCTCCGACTACGAGGATAGGTTCCTCTTCGGCAGCCTATTTGACGCCGTGGACTTCGAGCTGATGGTCAAGTCCGCCCGCGTCCCCATCCGCCAGATAAACGACATCGATGGGCTGGATGGGCAGCTCTTTGGGATGATTGAGTGCAGCTTGACGCCGGACCCCAACCTGGACAACCTCGACGACGAGGAAGCGACGCGGGAGCTGGGCGAATACCTCGCCAACACGCTGGGCTTGACGACGATCATTGGACCGGGGACCTCCCCCCGCGTGGAGCTGGCTTACAACGCTCTGGTGGACTACGGACCGCTGATCGTCTCGCCCTCGGCCACCAGCCCCACCCTGACCGATCTGGACGGCCTGACGAGCACCGACACCGACCCCGGCCTCCTGTGGCGAACCGCGCCACCGGACACCCTCCAGGGCGCGGCCCTGGTGCAGGAAATGCGCCTCATCGACGGACTCAGCAACCTCGCCATCATCTCGAAGACGGGGGCCTACGGGAACGGTCTCGCTGAGGTGGTGCAGACCAACTGGAACGACAGCACCGCCGGCACGACCTCAGAGCGCTTCCCCTTTGACACCGTCACGGACCTGAGCCAGAGCATCATCGAGGTCGGCAACGCGTCCCCAGCCTTCGACGCGGTCCTCTTCGTTGCCTCGGGAGGCGACAACAACATCAGCTTCCTCAACGCAGCGGCGGACCACGCCGCCTACCACGACATGAACATCTTCCTCCCGGATGCGGCGCGGGACACGAAGATCTTCGAGGACTCCGAGGACCGGTCCTCGCTCTTCCCCAACATCCGGGGCACAGTTCCCCGAACTCCCTCGGGGCTGGCCTACGAGAACTTCCGAACCCAGTACCTGGCCGAGTTCGACGACGGTACGAACCCGGACGACTTCGGCTTCTCCGCCCACGCCTACGACGCCGCCTGGCTGGGGCTGGTGGGGGCAGCCTGGTCGCACTACCAAGAAGGTTCGGTCACCGGCCTCGGCTCCGCGCGCGGGCTCCGTCAAATCAGTGATCCCTCCGTGAGCGACGACGACATGCTGGATCTGGGGCCCAACGGCTGGAACAGCATCAAGGCCAACTTCGCCGAACGCCAGAGCATCAACGTCGTCGGGGCCTCGGGATCGCTCGAGTTCGACTCCCAAACCGGCGAGACGGTGGCGCCCTTGGACGTCTGGGTCATCCGGGAAAACAGCAGCGCAGAAGACGGCTTCGAGTTCTGCGTCCTCTACTGCATCGACCTCTCCCCCGACCCGACCGAGGGCTGCGAGACCCAGGCCATCGACGGGCCCTTCCCCAACTGCGGGGTCGAGTGAGGACTCGCTAGCGGTAGGTTCGCATGCCGCCGTCACCCTGGCCCTGGATGTCGATCCAGAGGACCACGTCGTTGGCGAGGTGGGGAACGAGGGCAATCTGCCGCTCCTTGACGTGGAACCACGCACCGCTGCGGTCGTCGTAGAGCTCGGTGTAGACCAGCGGATCGCCGGGGAACTCGCCGAGAGGAATGGGGGTGACGCCATCCTGGATGGGCAAGAGCCAGCGATCGCCCGCCGTTGTAGGCCGCACGCCGGGCAGGACGAGGAAGCTGATGGCCCCGCTGTCGCTGAGGTAGCGGGTTCCTTCGAAGGCACGGTTCTCCTGAAGCCCTGAGCGGCTGCCCTCCACCTCGTAGCTCTGGAGCTGCTCGTCAAACGTGACGGTCCACAGCTCCGAACGAGCCACGCCCCCACAGCTGTGGGTGCTGACAAAGCGCTCGGAGGAGGCGTTCCAGACAAGCTCCGGGTCGCTCTCGTAGCCCACGTCGACAAAGAGGCTGCTGATCGAGTCGCTTCCGGTGTCGATGGCCGCACCAGCCGGTGAACCGTAGACCTGGCAGCCGCTGGAGGCGTCGAGCCAGTACAGCTCGCCACCGAAGGTCGTAGCGAGTACCCCGTAGGCTTGGAGGCGAGTCCCGTCCTCATCGAGATCGTTGGTCTCGATCAGGCCCAAGGATGCGCCCAAGCCGGCGACCAAGGTACGTACGTGGGCAGGATCGAGTTCGGGAGTGATGGGGTTGGTGTCGAGTACCTGCAGGCTCTCACCATCCAGCATCCAGACTGCGTCGCTGAAGGCCGCGCCGACAAACAATCGCCTCGCCTCGGGATCCCTCCCCTCCGCCACGTCGATGGCGGGCTCAGGCACGGGAACCTCCACAATCGAAGCCACCCAATCCACACCGGAGGAGGTATCGACTCCTAGGATGCGACCGGTTCCGTCTGGCCGAGGCGCGGAGTCGGCGATCCACAGCCGGCCGTCGTTCACGCCCCAATCGAGCGACTCGGGCACTGCGGTCTCGCCCAGGGAGACACGCTCCTCCTCGGTGAAGTTCTGCGCGTCGTAGCGGACAAGAAAGCCGCCGCCGCCTTCGGCCAAGACCGTGGCATAGACCGACTGCTGGTCGGCGCTCACGATCAGATCGGTGACGAAGCCGCCTGTGTCCAGCGTCTCCACCCCGCTCTCGGTAGCAAAGCTCAGGCTCGTGCCGATCTCAGGGACCACTCCGGAGAGCGCCACTGTGAAGCTGAGTTCCCCGCCGTCGCTGAGGTAAGGCGTCCCCGGGAGGGCCAAATTCTTGTGCAGCCCTGAGCGACTGCCATGCAGCTCGAATGCGGTGCCGTTCCAGGTGATCTGAAAGCTCTCGCTCGTGGCGCGGCCTGGTGCCACACGCAAACCGCGAAGCTCGGGCCCCTGTCCATCGGCCAACGGGTCGCCGTCAGGACCGGTGGCCTGGGGAGGCGCACTGAGGTAGGGCCGATTCCACTGCGGCTTGCCTTCCTCGTCCACGCCCCGAATATAGGGCTGGCGAAGGAGCTGGTCTTGGCCTTCATCGACCACCCAAACATCGACCGTAGTCTCCCCTTGGACGAGAACAATCGACGCGAGGATTCGGTCCGCCCCAAAGGCAAGGTCGGCGCTGGGGATCCACGGCGCAGCCGAATCCTCCACCAGGAACTCGGACCGCTTCAGGTCCAGCTTCGAGACGCGGCCGTTGCGTTGGTTCGAGGCCAAGGCGACCGGCACCTCAAAGAAGGTGCCGGGAGCGAGGAGGGCCAGGTCTGCTGGGCCGTCAAGGCGTCCTTCGGGGACCTGCGTGTCGTCGCAGCCCGCAAGCAGGAAGCCGGCCGAGACGAGGCTCAAGGCACTCAGCCACGGGGGCAGGCGCATAAGTCGAGTCCTAGTCACAGCCCACCTCCGCGCGGCTGCGCAGGTTGCTCAGCGTCGTCAGAATCTCGCCAAAGCGGGGGCTCGCCTCATCGACGTCGATGACCTGCAGGGTCGAGTGCTGGGCCGGATCGGTCGAGGTGCCAAAGTTGTTCAAGACGTAGGCGAGGGTCTCATCCGGCGAGAGGGCGACCTTCCAGGGATTCTCGTCCAAACCGTCAATGATGGCCCGAGTACTCCCCCGGGCGCCCGTCACCAGGTCGAGGATGTAGAGGGCATTCTCGTTGAAGTTGGTGATGTAGGCCCGATCTCCGGCCGCGTTCAGCGCCAACGAACTCGGCCCCACGCTGACCTCGGTGGGATAGCCCTCGTCCTCTTCGATGCCCCGCCCCGCAGGCAGGTAACCGGTGACCAGCCCCTCGTGGAGTACCCGAGCGGTGGGTTCGTCGGTCACCTGAGTCCAATCGATCCGGATGAGTCCCTCGGTTCCGTAGGCCGTAGGGTCATCGATGCCGGGACGTATGAGCGGGGAGAGGATGGCCCAGAGGGACTGGCCGTCGGGCGAGAACACCAAGTCGCGGGTGCCGACCATGCCGTGGCTTTGGGGGATACGAATCACCGCCTCGATGTCGTAGGCATTGGCGTCCCGCACCTCCTCGGTGCTGTCGTCCCAGAGATCCAGCACCACGATAAATGGCGAGCGCTTGTTGGCGACGAGCGCGAAGTGGCCGTCGGGGCTAAGACTCATCTCCGACACCCCGGCGCCATGCACGAGGAAGCCGTCGACTAGGCGCGGGTGGTCTCGGTCGTCCCCGAGGAAGATGCCTGAGCTCGAGTCCTCATCGCCCCGATCGGTGGGGATGACGAAGCGATCCCCTGCAGTGGTGGGGTTCAACACCGGAGTCCAATAGACACCGTCTACGGAGTAGGCGCGTCCGATCCGGGAACT
>CAZQTQ010000006.1:0-8347 GCA_964596025.1 uncultured Rickettsiales bacterium | reverse complement strand
TCTCGTAGCCGTCCTCGGTACGACGAACGCTGGGGTCGAAGACTCCGTCGCCGGCAAAGGACAGGCCGGCCCCTTCGAGAACCCACTGGCCGATGCCCGCATCGTCGGTCGAGCGCTCCCACTGCTGGCCATCGCTGCTCTGGGCGTAGCCGATCCGGGTCTCGCTGCCGTCGCTGCCCAGGTACCACATGCGGAAGAGCTGGGCCTCGGCGTCCCACAGCACGCTGGGGCTGCCCACCGAGGCGTCGTCCCATCCGCCAGCACTGCCACGCCCAAAGACGGCGGAGCTACTCGCCCTCTCCCAGTTCTGGCCATCGGGGGAGGTCGCCAGTCCGATCTGGCTGCTTGTCCCGTTGAAGCCTTCGTAGAAGAGCCGAAGCACGCCGTCCGGCCCGTCCAGAACCAGCGAGGGAGCCCAGACTCCTTCGTCATCGAACTCGCCCGCCTCACCAACCGTGAGGATGGGGCGACCGGATGCCTTGGCATCCAGGTCGAGGGCCCGCTTGCTGAGGTAGAGGTCGCCTCCGGCCAAGGCGATGCCGACTTCCGTGTCGAAGGCCAGCCAGTCCTCGCCGCTGTCATCCCGCCGAAGCTCTGGGCGGAGGGCAGCCATGCTGGGGGACACCCCGTTGAGGCCGGCCAAGTCCTCCTGGAAGCCCTTCAGGTAGAGCGGAGAGACCCGCCGGAGGCCAGCGCCCAAGTCCTCGGCGGTGTAGAGCGACCGGCTGCTGCCGCTGTGGGCTTGGACCAACACCAAGCCGGTGCCCGAAGCGCTGGGGTTGCTCGTCCCGGAGGCATCGGGCTCGCCCACGGGGCCCTTGCCGAGCGCCTGGCCACCCACGACCTGGAACCACAGGGGACTCGCTGAAACCTCGAAGCTCTCGCCCTCGAAGACGAAGCTCGCCAGCGGACCGGTGACTCCCCCCTCGAGGCGGTAGTAGCCACCCGGGGAGGCCTTCATTGCGTAGGGCCGGGGAGGTGGCCAGAGGCCGGCAGCAGCTCCGGTGTCGGTCACGGGATTGCGGGGGTCCTTGATCCACGACTTGCCGTCTACCGACGTGGCCCGGCCGGTACGCCAACGGCTGCCATCAAAGCCCTGGTACCACATATGGAAGCGGCCGTTGTCGTGGAACACGCTGGGCATCGCGACGCCCTGGCCGTCCCAGTCCCCCGCGGCCCCGGCAGCCAAGACCGCCCCATCCAGGGCCCCGGGATTGCGTTCGAAGGCCGTTCCATTGCTCGAACGCGCCAGGCCGATGCTGAGGCCAGTCGGCACAGAGCCGTCCCCGGGACTCGGCTCGGGCTGAGCGCTGTACCACAGCAAGAACTGGCCGGACGCCGGGTCGCGAACCACGCTAGGTCCAAAGACCGCTTCGGCATCGAAACCAAGGCCGGAAGCCTCCAAGACCGCTCCCGTACCCAAGCTCAGGCTCGCGTCACCGGCCACGGACAACGAACTCAGAGCACTGCCCTGGGCGTGGCCGATAGCCTGACCCGGCGAAAGACCGCCCGCGTAGTAGGCGTGCACCGTGTCATCAGCCCGAACCCAGTCGGGGTCGTGCAGACCTGCAAGGTCCCACCCATCCGCAGATGGGCTCAAGAGTGGCGACGAGTCCATCGTCCACTCCACGACGCTTCCGACCGTGTTCGCCCGGCCGATCGCAGAGAGGCCGGTCTCCGGAGAGAGTCCTGCGACCAACGCCTCCAGGGACTCCCCGGTGAACCCCACCGCCACGGCTCTCAGCCCCCCCTGAGCCCAGGGCGCGGCGGCCCGCAGCACTGGCCCTCCCGAGAGGAGATGGAAGTCCACACCATCGCCGCTGTCCCACTGGAAGAGCGCGCTGCTGGCGTCGTCGTCACTGCCCACCGCGTAGAGGCGGGTGGTCCCGGCAAAGTAGGTCAGGGTGATGTCTTCGTTTTGGAGGAGGGTTTCGTTGACGGCAATGATCTCGAAATCCGGAGCGCTCCCGGATCCATCCACATCCTCAAAGACCGGGTCGCCAGTAGCGCGCTCCCCGCGGAGATCGACGAAGCGGATGGGATCGCTCAGCAGGTCCAGGGCATGCACCTCGTGGGTGGTCATGCTTAGGACGTAGGCCCGCCCATCCTGGGGATTCACCCGAATAGACCAGGGATCTGCGGGCACCTGGAGGAAGCGATAGGGGCCCCACTGCCGCGGTCCCCGATCGCTGAAGCTCAGGGCTGCGGGATCAGAGACGTCAACAACGTGGACCGAATCGGTCAGATCCCCTTCGTATCCGCCGGCCTGCCGCTGCCCGACGAGGCCGATGCCCTGCTCCTCATCGATCCCGATGCGCGCCAGGAACTCCTCGGTGGTCAGCGCATTGGTCTGCAGCTCGTGCATCCCGTTGATGGGGCAGTTGAGGTCTAGGCTCTGGCGATTGATCGACAACAGGCTTGAGCCCGAGAAGTTGCCGCGGCTGTTGCTGTTCACGACCAGGAGGTAGTGGTTGTCGGCGTCGAGGGGATCCGGGCGAACGACCAAGTCCGACGGGCTGGCCAAGCACGAGCCGATGCCGACCTGTCCGTACTCGAAGTAGTCCGAAACAGGCTGCTGGGAGCAAGGCCCCAGTTCGGGCAATGCGAGGTCCTGGAGACAACCTCCAATCAGCACCGGAAGCAGGACTGCACCGACGAGCCAGGCCATCGACCGACCCGGTCCGGGACCACGGACGGACAGGGAGATCACGCGGGCGCGCGCGGCGAGCGCGCGAGTGACGTTTTGAAATTTCGTAGTGATTTCAGTAACATAGCCTACCTTTGACCGGTCGGCGGAGGGTACCATAGGATGTGCGGCGTGTCGACAGAGTCCCCTTCCCCAAACCGCAGCACCGAGCGGGTATTCCCCGTGGACCTGCTTCTGCCGCTCCTGGCACTGTCAACGGCAGGGCTCTGGACCTACCTGCACACCGAAGCCCAGTTCACCGGCGATGGGGCCGCTTACGCACTGCAAGCCGCGGAAGGAAGCCCCTGGGAGCGCTCCGTTCACCTTGGCTACCTCGGGCCGCTGTGGCTCTGGACCCGAACCCTACTGAGCCTCGGGCTCTCCGCTGAGCGAGCCGTCAACCTGTTCTCCGGAGCTGTGCTGGCAGCGGGACTCACCGTCGTCTTCCGGGCGAGCTCGATGCTTCTGCGCGCGGGTGGGCAGGAGGCGGGCCACCAGCCGACAGGCCCCGCCGTGGAAGAGAGCGGTCGGCCCGACCGCCTCCTCCCACTAGCCGCCGCTGGAAGCCTCTTGGCCTCGGCAGCCGTCTGGGAGGCAAGCCTCTTCTCTGAGCTCTACGGCCTGCTGTCTGTCCTCGTCCTCGCAGCTACCTGGGCCTGGGCCGCCGGCCGCGCCCGACCCGGGGCCCTGCTGTTTGCCTGGGCCGTCCTCGTCCACCCCGGGGCTGTGGTCTTCGCACCCGCCGCCTTCATTGTCAGCCAAAGCGCAGACCGCAAACGCACCGCGGGCTGGCTCGTGGCAGCGGTCGTCCTCGTCGTCACCATCCACGCGGCGGTCCCGGGAGAAGCCCTCTCCGGCCCGCGTGGCCTGACGTCCCTCTCCTCTGCCGATCGGAGTCCGTTGCAGAGCCTGCAAGCCCTGACCCGCCTGATCTGGCACGACTGGAGCCTCGCCGCAGTGCCGAGTCTCGTAGGCCTGGGACTCGCCACCCTTCAGGGGCCTGGTTCCGCCGGTCGACGCTGGGTCGGGGCCCTGCTGTGGCTCATCGGAAGCTGCGCAGTGGGGGTGGACCGCTTCTCGGACAACTCAGGTCAACTGCCCGCGCTCTGGCTGGGGGCAGCGGCTGCACCTTTGGCCTTCCGAGCGCTTCGAGACGCGTCGACCGCCGGGTCCAAGGTGGCACTGGCCGCCCTCGCCCTGCTGCTCTCGGTGGGCATCGCTGAGGCAACTTCCCAGCAGGATCGCCACCGCCGAGAGGTCGAGCGGGACCTGGGAGAACTTCAAGCTGCTTGCGGCGACCTCCGGGAACGGCCACCCCCAAAGGGGCCCCTTGGCAAGAGGAGCGCCTGGGCGCTCGAACAGCTGCAGCAACTGAGCTGCCGCGACACCGCTGCCCCCTAGCTGGACATACTACGACTCGTCCCGGAGTCGCCTCAGTTAAGGACCTCGCTCGCGGCCTGTCCGGCGGCAAGCCGGGCCACAGGGACTCGGTACGGACTGCAGCTGACGTAATCCAGGCCCACCCGATCCACAAAGGCAATCGAACGGGGGTCCCCACCGTGTTCGCCGCAGATTCCAACCTTGAGATCGGGCTTCACAGACCGCCCCTTGCGGCAGCCCATGTCCACGAGAACACCCACTCCGGTGGTGTCGATGGAGACAAAGGGGTCGACGTCCAGAATCCCTACCTGGGGGTCGGTGTAGGTCTGCAGGAAGCGGGCGTCATCGCGGCTGTAACCGAAGGTCGTCTGCGTCAGGTCGTTGGTGCCGAAGGAGAAAAAGTCGGCGTGCTGCGCGATCTTGTCGGCGGTCAGCGCGGCACGGGGCAGCTCGATCATCGTCCCCACCAGGAAGTCGATGCGGTCGTTTCTCCGCTCGAAGACCCGATCGGCTTCTTCCAGGACCAGCGTGCGCAGAACCTCCAACTCGCGGTCGATTCCTACGAGGGGGATCATGATCTCGGGCTTGGCCTCGATACCCCTCTGCTTGAGGTCAAGCGCCGCGTCGAGGATGGCCCGCACCTGCATCGCGTAGATCGCCGGATGGGTGATGCCAAGCCGGCAGCCTCGGTGCCCCATCATGGGGTTGAACTCCTTGAGGTCCTCGACGCGCGCCCGCACCCGGGAGGCCGGAACCCCCATCGTGTTGGCAACAGCATGGATCTCCGCGTCGTCGTGCGGCAGGAACTCATGCAACGGAGGATCCAAGAGCCGCACGGTGACTGGAAGCCCCTCCATCGCCTCAAAGATGCCGGAAAAGTCGCTGCGCTGAATGGGGTAGAGCTTCTCCAGAGCCCGCTCCCGCTCGGCCTCGTCCTCGGCCAGGATCATCTCTCGGACCGCCGTGATGCGGTCGCCCTCGAAGAACATGTGCTCCGTGCGGCACAGTCCGATCCCCCGGGCACCAAATTTCCGAGCCATCGCCGCGTCCTGCGGCGTGTCCGCATTGGCCCGGACGCCCAGGTTCGCCTCCTCGTCGGCCCAAGCCAGGATCTGATCGAGCCCGCTCTCGTCGAAGTTCGCCGAGGTCATGGCCACGCTGCCGAGTAGCACCTGGCCAGTGCTGCCATCGAGGGTGAGAATGTCGCCACTTCGCAGCGTCCACTCGCTGCCTCCGCCGGCGCGAGGCCGGGCGGTGAGACTGCCGTCCCCGTGGACGACGATGTCGGAACAACCGACGACACAACACAGTCCCATCCCGCGCGCGACCACCGCAGCGTGACTCGTCTGTCCACCCCGCTGAGTCAAGATGCCTTGGGCCACGCTCATGCCCTCGATGTCCTCGGGGCTGGTCTCCTCGCGAACGAGGATGACCGGCGTGCCCTCAGCCGCCTTGCGCACCGCATCCTCGGCGGTAAAGACAATTTGGCCCGTCGCCGCACCAGGACTCGCAGGCAGCCCCTTTGCGATGACGGTCTTTGCTGCACCGGGGTCGACGGTCGGATGGAGGATCTGGGTTAGGCACTCCTCGTCGACGCGAGCGAGCGCCTCCGCCTTGGAGATGAGCCCCTCGTTGGCCATGTCCACCGCAATCCGCACCGCGGCGGCCCCGGTACGCTTGCCCCTGCGGGTCTGAAGCAGGAAGAGCCGACCCTTTTCGATCGTGAACTCGATGTCCTGCATGTCGCGGTAGTGGCCTTCCAGCTGCTCGTAAATCTCGACGAGCTGCTGGTAGACCTCCGGCATCAGCTCTTGGAGCGTTGCCCCCTCGCTGTCCTCGCCGCCATCACCGGTACGGTTGATGCTCTGCGGGGTGCGGGTGCCGGCCACAACGTCCTCGCCCTGTGCGTTAACGAGGAATTCGCCGAAGAAGCTCCTGTGACCCGACTTCGGATCTCGGGTAAATGCGACGCCCGTGGCACTGCTTTCGCCGAGGTTGCCAAAGACCATCGCCTGGACATTCACCGCTGTGCCCCACTCGTCGGAGATGTTGTTCTGGCGACGGTAGAAGCGCGCTCGGGCGGTATTCCACGAACGGAAGACAGCCTGGATCGCACCCTCTAGTTGGGCCATCGGATCGGTGGGGAAGGGGCGGCCAAGGCTCTCTTCAACCCGCGTCTTCATCCGCTGAACGACAAGCTTCCACTCGTCTGCAGTGATGTCGGTGTCCAGGGTGCCGGGTCCCTTGGCCTGTTTGGCTTCGTCCACCAGCAGGTCCAGCCGGGTGCGGTGCAAGCCCATGACGACGTCGGCGTACATCGTCACGAAGCGCCGGTAGCTGTCCCACGCGAAGCGCTCGTCGCCGGCTTCTCGAGCCAAGCCGGCTAAGGTCTCATCGTTGAGTCCCAGGTTGAGGACCGTGTCCATCATGCCGGGCATCGAGACACGAGCTCCCGAACGCACGGAGACCAAGAGGGGCTTGTCGGGATCGCCGAAGCGGCGGTCGAGGGTCTCTTCGACGACCGCGAGCGACTGGCGAACCTCATCCATGAGTCCCGAGGGCAAGGCCGACTCGGGCGGAGCCGCGCCGATGCTGGATGCAGGGCTCAGTCCCGCGAGGTAGCCCATGCAAACCTCGGTTGTGATGGTAAAGCCCGGCGGAACCGGCAAGCCCAAGGTGTTCATCTCAGCCAGGTTGGCGCCCTTGCCACCGAGGAGATCCCTCATCCGAGCTGAGCCCTCAGCGGCCCCACCACCAAAGTTGTAGATGCGCTTCATGGAGAAATCCCCTGGGGTCCTGGCCCCGCTTTGGTCGCGGTCCTAGGAACCGTCGGTTGAGAGGAGTGAAAAGTCCGCGATGCGGTCAAAGGTGGCGACGATCTGCGCCAGCATGCCCAAGCGATTGGTGCGAACCGCATCGTCCTCGGCCATGACGAGGACGTCGTCAAAGAAGGCGGCCAGCGGCACCCGAAGCGAGGCCATGCTCCCCAATGCAGCGGGGTAGTCCTGAGCCGCCAGTGCGGAGTCAGCCGCTTTCTTCAGCCCCAAGAAGGCCTCGTACAACGCGGTCTCTGCCCCCGCCTCGAGGAGGGACGTGTCCAAAGCATCGGAAGGGGCCTGGAACTCGGCCTTGCGAAGGATGTTGGCCATGCGCTTGAAGGCCGCCATGAGGTCCGTGAACTCGGCGGTCCCAATCACACCGGCCAGCGCATTCAGGCGGGCGAGGGCGTCGGGCAGATCACTCCAGCCTGCCGCGAGGACGGCCTCCACCCGGTCCGCGGCCTGGTCTTCGCCGACCCAGAGCGCCTTCAAGCGACCCCGGAAGAAGTCGCCCAACGAGTCGACGAGGGCCTGGCGATCCTTCACGGAATCCCCCAGGGTATCCACTGCTGTCTCGATGAGGATCGAGAGCGGCAGCCTCAGCTCGTGGTGGAGCAGGATGCGGAGGCAACCCAGAGCGGCCCGACGCAAGGCGAAGGGGTCGGCGCTGCCCGTGGGGATCTTGCCAATGGAGAAGCAGGCGGCGAGGTGGTCGGACTTGTCGGCCAAAGCGCAGGCGATGCCCGCCTGGGTCTCAGGCAAGGCATCCGCAGCACTCCGAGGTAGGTAGTGTTCGAAAATCGCGGTGCCGACCGGCTCCGGCTCGCCGGCCCGCCCGGCGTAGACCCTTCCCATGACTCCTTGCAGCTTGGGCAACTCGCCCACGAGCTGCGAGCACAGGTCAGCCTTGCAAAGCGCTGCTGCGCGAGTAGCGACGGCACCCGCCTCCCAGCCCATTGCCTCGCAGAGGGAGCCGGCCACCACTTGAAGCCGGGCGCTCTTGTCCTCAAGGCTCCCCATCCCAGCCAGGTAGGTGACGCCGGCAAGCTTCTTGGCGAGACCCTCGAGGCCCACTTCGCTGTCTTTCTTGAAGAAGAAGGCGCCGTCAGCGAGGCGGGCCGAGACCACCTTCTCGTAGCCGGCCCGTGTCAGGGGCTGATCTTCGGTTGGATTGTTCGATACTCCGAGAAAGTGGGGCAGGAGATCCCCACCCGCGCCCTCGACCACGAACATCTTCTGGTGATGAGTCAGAACCATCTCGACCACCGCACGAGGCAGTCGGAGGTAGCGGGGGTCGAAGCTGCCCGAGACCACTTGCGGCCACTCGACCAGGCCCACGACCTCGTCGAGGAGGCGTTCGTTGGCCACCGGCACCCCACCCAGGTGCTTCGCCTCGGCCTCAAGCTGCCCCTCGATGCGGCTCCGTCGGTCCTCGGGATGCAGCAGCACCTTGCAGCGGCTC